>NZ_JBSFGK010000008.1:0-160329 GCF_053596495.1 Kitasatospora sp. NPDC001683 | reverse complement strand
GCTGGCTGCATTTTTGGCGCTGGCCTCCTCGCTTGAGGAGGCCAGCGCCATTCTTCTTTTCCTTTGGCTCCCTCTCGATCGCCCGCCTCGCCGCCGAGGCGAGGCGGGCGATCGAGTTCCGATGTCCTGGGTTATTTAATATCTTTCGATGGCTGGGTTGAGGCCAACCCTCAGCAATCTTGGGCCAACCCTCGACTTGCCAAGGAGCCGGGCGTGATCTTTCTCTATTTGTTCAGAATTGGCTTTTCTTTCGGTGGCGCCTCCTCGATCGAGGAGGCGCCACCGATTTTCAAAAACTCTTGAAATGATGTGTGTGGGCCTCCTCCTGAGAGGAGGCCCGTACACCCGTACAGCGACGACAGTCGGGTGACAGCGGCGTGACAGTGGTGCCGGCGGCGTGACAGGGGGGTGACAGGCGGGGCGGACAGTCTGGGGGCATGACAGGAATCGCCATCGCCCCGAAGACGCGGGGAACAGTCGGGCACGCCGTCGAGGTGCGCGGCATCGTCAAGCACTTCGGCGCCACCAAGGCGCTCGACGGGGTCGACCTCACCGTCCGGGAGGGCACCGTCCTCGCGCTGCTCGGGCCGAACGGGGCCGGCAAGACCACGCTGGTGCGCGTCCTCTCCACGTTGATCAAGCCGGACGCCGGCACCGCGGTCGTCGGCGGGTACGACGTCGTGCGCCAGCCCAAGCAGTTGCGCCGCACCATCGGCCTGACCGGGCAGTACGCGTCCGTGGACGAGCTGCTCTCCGGGTACGAGAACCTCTACCTGATCGGGCGGCTGCTCGACCTCTCCAGCCGCGAGGCCAAGGCCCGGGCCGCCGAGCTGCTGGAGCGGTTCTCGCTCACCGAGGCCGCCAAGCGGCCCGCCAAGACCTACTCCGGTGGCATGCGCCGCCGCCTCGACCTCGCCGCCAGCATGATCGGCCGCCCCCGGGTGCTCTACCTGGACGAGCCCACCACCGGCCTGGACCCGCGCACCCGCAACGAGGTCTGGGACGAGGTGCAGCGGATGGTCGCCGAGGGCACCACCGTGCTGCTGACCACCCAGTACATGGAGGAGGCGGAGCAGCTCGCCGACGAGCTGACCGTCATCGACCGGGGCAAGGTGATCGCCAACGGCGGCGTCGCCGAGCTCAAGGCCAAGGTCGGCGGCCAGATCCTCCAGGTCCGCCCGGCCCACCCGGCCGAACTCCCGGAGATGGCCCGCTGCCTGCACGAGAGCGGGATCACCTCCGCCACCGTCTCCCCCGACGACGGCCTGCTCGCGGTGCCGATCACCGGCGAGGAGCAGCTCACCGCCGTGATCGGGGTGCTCGGCGGCCGCGGCTTCGCCATCGCCGCCATCGACACCAAGGTGCCCAGCCTGGACGAGGTCTTCCTCGCCATCACCGGCAAGCCCACCGCCGACGCGGCCACCGCGCCCGCCGCCGCCCCCGTCAAGGAGCCCGTCGCATGACCACCGCCACGCTCGCCCCCGCCCGGGTCGACAACGCCCCGCTCGAGGACAGCCGGATCGGCCTGGCCGGCACCCTGCGCCACATCGGCGCGCTGACCCGCCGCAACCTGATGCGGATCAAGGCCGACCCGGAGTCGATGTTCGACGCCGTGCTGATGCCGATCGTCTTCACCCTGCTGTTCGTCTACGTCTTCGGCGGCGCGATCTCGGGCGGTCAGGACGGCTACATCCAGCGCCTGGCCCCCGGTCTGCTCGGGCAGACCGGCATGACGCTGGCGCTGGCCGTCGGCACCGGCCTGAACAGCGACTTCCAGAGCGGGGTGATGGACCGCTTCCGCACCCTGCCGATCGGACGGGCCTCGGTGCTGCTGTCCAAGCTCGTGGCGGAGTCGCTGCGGGCGCTGCTCTCCTCCGCGATCCTGCTGTCCTTCGCGTTCCTCCTCGGCTTCGAGCTGAAGACCGGCGTGCTGGAGGTGCTGGCCGCGGTCGGCCTGTCGCTGGTGTTCGGCATGTCGATCGTCTGGATCTCGATGCTGCTGGGCATGTCGCTGCGCAACGCCCAGGCCGTCCAGGGCGTCTCCATGCTGGTCCTGATGCCGATGCAGTTCGGCAGCTCGATCTTCGCGCCGACCAGCACCATGCCGGGCTGGCTGCAGTCCTTCACCAAGGTCAACCCGCTGTCCCAGCTGGCCGACGCCTCCCGCGCGCTGCTCAACGGCGAGGGGGCGGTGGCCCACCCGGTGATGGTGGTGCTGATCTGGTCCGCCGTCTCGACCGCGATCTTCGCCCCGCTCGCGGTGGCCCGCTTCCGCAAGCGGACCTGAGCGAGCCGGGGTGGGGGCGGCCGGCGGCCCGGGACAGGACGCCGGCCGGGGACGGCCGGTCGGCCGGTGACCAAGGGGACG
The DNA here is from genome assembly GCF_053596495.1 of Kitasatospora sp. NPDC001683. Classification (NCBI taxonomy): domain Bacteria; kingdom Bacillati; phylum Actinomycetota; class Actinomycetes; order Kitasatosporales; family Streptomycetaceae; genus Kitasatospora; species Kitasatospora sp. NPDC001683. Next base: position 157,961 of record NZ_JBSFGK010000008.1, on the reverse strand, counting down.
GGCACCGGCCGACCGGCCCAGGGCCTGCCCGGCGGATCGTGCCGGGCAGGCCCTACTAGTCGATCAACTCGGACAGCACGGCCTGGGTCTGTGCCTGGGTCATCCCCGTGCCGACGGCGTGGGCCGCCTCGTACCCGGCGTCCCCCAGCAGTTCCCGCAGGCAGGCCGCCGAACGGTCGCGCTCCGTGCGTTCCAGGAAGCCGCCCTTCGGACCGTTCAGCCCCCCGTGCGCGCCGAGCAGCACGGCCGCCTGCCGGGCCTGCTCGACGTCGCCGTCGCGCACCGCGAAGGCGCACAGCACCCCGACCGCGGCCGGCACCACCATGACCGTCATCTGCTCGGCGAAGCCGCTCGCCGCCGTCATCTCCAGCAGCAGCCGCCGGCCCTCGCGCAGCAGCTCGAGACCCCGGTCGGGATCCCCGGCCCGGGCCGTGACCCAGCCCCGGGAGCTGGCGACCAGACCGCTCACGATGCCCGGCACGAACCCGCCCGACGTGATCGCGTCGAGCGCGTCCAGCTCGGCCAGCGCCTGCTGGAACTCGCCGCGCTGGGCGTGGATGCCACAGAGCGTCAGGTGCCCGATCAGCAGGGCGCCGGTGGTGGACTGGTTGAGGCCGGTGCCGTCGATGGTGGCCAGCGTCTCCCGGACGATCCGCTCACCGCGGGCCATGTCCCGCTCCAGCAGGACGCTGCCGAGGTTCACCTGCAGCATCGGCACCTCGTGCGGCGCGCCCAGCGCCTCGGCCAGTTCGATCGCCCGCTCGTACGCGGCGGCCGCGCCGTCGACGTCGCCCCGGTTGGCCAGCGACTCGCCGCGGGCCGCCAGCGCCTGGGACACCCCCCAGAGGTCCCCGGCCTGCTCGAACAGCTCCAGGGAGCGCTGGCCGTCCCGGAGGCTCTGTTCCTCGCCCTCCGGCCAGTCGTTCAGCATCCGGGCCCGGACCTGCAGGGCGAACGCCAGGTCGTTCACGTCGCCGTACCGCTCGCAGCCGCGGACGGCGTCGTCCAGCAGGCCCTTCATCAGTTCCAGGCGGCCGGCGAGGAAGGCGCCGAACACCCGCATCAGCGCCGGGAACCGGTAGGCCTGCGGCAGGTCCTCGGTGTAGGTGCCCAGCAGGTGCTCCGCGATCCCGACCGCCTCCGGGTTGCCGAGCACGTCCAGGTTCCCCTCGAACAGCCCGAGCAGCCGGAACATCGCAACCAGCCGGCGGGCCTCCTCGAGCACTCCCTCGGGCATCGGCACGCCGTACGCGAGCACGTGGCGCTCCAGCGGCACCGGCGGCGGGGTGTCCGGGCCGAACGGGTCCGGGCCGAGCGCGGCGACGGCGCCGTACCAGCCGCGGGCCTCCATGCTGTAGCCGCGCAGCGACCAGTACCAGCCCATGCCGACGGCGAGGACCAGCGCCTGCTCCTCGTCCGCGAGGTCGATCGCCCGGCGCAGCGCGGCCCGGATGTTGTCCTGCTCGCGGTCCAGCACGGCCAGCCAGTGCAGTTGCCGCGGACCGTGGATGTTCAGTTCGGCGGTGGCGACCATCGCGCGGAAGTGCGCCAGGTGGCGGGCCCCGGTGGCGTCGCGCTCGGCGGCGGACTCGGCGAGGCGCTCGGTGGCGTACTCGTGGATGGTCTCCAGCATCCGGTAGCGCGGCTGGCCGCCGTCGTCGGTGAGGTCGGCCACCAGCAGGGACTTGTCGACCAGGGAGAGCAGCAGGTCGGCGACCTCCGGGGCGACCACCTCGGTGCCGTCGGCGCAGACCGCCTCGGCGTCCTCCAGCTGCCAGCCGCCCGCGAACACCGAGAGCCGGCGCAGCACCGCCCGTTCCCGTTTGCCGAGCAGGTCCCAGCTCCAGTCGACCACCGCGCGCAGGGTCTGCTGGCGCGGCAGCAGGGTGCGGCTGCCGGCGGTGAGCAGGGCGAACCGGCCGTCCAGGCGGTCGGCGATCTGGCGGGCCGTCATCACCCGCAGCCGGGCGGCGGCCAGTTCGATGGCCAGCGGCAGGCCGTCCAGGCGGCGGCAGATCTCGGCGCAGGCCTGCGGGTCGCCCTGCGGGTCGAAGCCGGGACGGGCGGCGGCGGCGCGCTCGGTGAGCAGCCGAAGCGCCACCGGGTCGGGCAGCGGCTCGACCGGCAGTACCGTCTCGCCGGGCACGCCGAGCGGCTCGCGGCTGGTGGCGAGCACGGTCAGTCCGGGGCACTCGGCGAGCAGGGTGTCGACGAGGTCGGCGGCGGCCTGGATCAGGTGCTCGCAGTTGTCCAGGACGAGCAGCATCCGGCGGTGGCCGCAGTGCTCGACCAGTCGGCGCGCCGGGTCCTCGGCACGCTTCTCGATCACTTCCGCGACCACGCTGCTGCTGTGCAGCACGATCTCGCGCAGGCCGAGCGCGGAGACCACGGCGGCGGGGACGGCCTCCGGGCTCTCCAGTGGGGCGAGTTCGGCCACCCAGACGCCGTCCGGCCAGTGCCCGGTGGACTGCTCGGCGCGGCCGGCCTCGACCGACAGCCGGGTCTTGCCGGAGCCGCCGGGGCCGGTCAGGGTGACCAGCCGGCGGTCCGCCACCAGCCGGCGCAGGGTGGCGAGATCGCCCTCCCGGCCGACGAAGCTGGTCAGTCGGCCGCGCAGGTTCCCCGCGGTGCGCGGGAGCTGGGGGGCGGGCGTGGGCGGCGCCGGCGCCGGCGCCGGTATCGGTATCGGTATCGGATCTGCCGTCGGCTCGGTCGAGTTCAGCAACTCGGCGTGGAGAGCCTGGAGTTGGCGGCCCGGGTCGGCGCCGAGCTCGTCCGCCAGGGCGCGCCTGGTGCGCTCGTAGTGGCGCAGCGCCTCGGCGGTGCGGCCGCTCTCGTGCAGGGCCCGCAGCATCAGCAGCTGCAGCGGCTCGTCCAGTGGCTGCCGTTCGCACAACTCGGCGAGTTCGGCTACCAGTTCGGCCGCCCGGCCGAGCCCGAGGTCGGCGGTGATCCGGTGACGGCGGGCCTCGTCCCGCTGCGCCTCCAGCCGGGCGGCCGGCCCGGCCCGGTCGGGCAGGTCCGCCAGCGCGGGGCCGCGCCACAGCGCCAGCGCGGCGCGCAGCCGCTCGGCGGCCAGCGCGTGGTCACCGGCCTCCAGGGCGCGGCGGCCCTCGGTGCTCAGCCGCTGGAAGTCGGCGAGGTCGGTGGCCGGACCGGTCAGCCAGTACCCGGCCGGGCCGGAGCCGACCCGCTCCCGGCCGATGGTTCGGCGCAGCCGGCCGACCAGGGTCTGCAGCGCGGCGGAGGAGTCCTGCGGCGGCTCGGCGTCCCACACCTCGTCCACCAGCAGGTCGGCCGGGACGGGCCGGCCCTGCCGCAGGGCGAGCGCGGTGAGCAGGGCCCGCAGCCGGGCACCGCCGAGCGGGACCGGTGTGCCGTCGTCGTGGTGGGCCGTGGTGGTGCCGAGGATGCCGTAGTGCACCGGTCCATTCTGGTCGATGAGCAGCGGCGGGGCCGCACAATTGTGCTGGCGCCCACCGGGCCACGCGCCCGACGGAACCGGGCGGCGCCCCTCGGACGTTCACCCGGCGCGGCTTGTCCGGTCACCGCCCCGCCCGGCATGATCGACCCCAGCCCGTATCCACCCCCTTCCTCTGCACCCGGAGCACCCACAGATGACCTTCGCCGCAACGCAGCGCTCCCGCAGCGAGGACCGCCGGATCAGCCCGGTGTTCTGGGTGCTCCTCGCCACCCTGGGCACCTCCGCCTGGGCGGTGTACTCCGGCTACGGCAACGCCTCGTTCGGGGTGTTCCTGTTCGTGGTGTCGGGCTGGATGGTCTCGCTCTGCCTGCACGAGTACGCCCACGCGCGCACCGCGCTGCACGGCGGCGACATCACCGTCGGCGCCAAGGGCTACCTCACGCTCAACCCGCTGAAGTACGCCAACGTGCTGCTCAGCTTCGTGCTGCCGATCCTCTTCGTGATCCTCGGCAGCATCGGCCTGCCCGGCGGCTCGGTCTGGATCGAGCGGAGCCGGATCCAGGGCCGGCTCAAGCACAGCCTGATCTCAGCCGCCGGCCCGCTGGTCAACCTGGTGATCGGGGCGGCGCTGCTGATCCCGGTCGGCGCGGGGTGGCTGGACAACCCGGGCCTCTCGATGGAGTGGCACGGCTTCGAGTGGCCGTGGCGCTACGCCCCGCTGGCCTGTGCCTTCGCCTTCCTCGGCCAGCTGCAGATCAGCGCCGCGATCCTGAACCTGCTGCCGGTGCCCGGCCTGGACGGCTACGGGATCGTCGAACCCTGGCTGTCGTACAGGACCCGGCGCTCGATCGAACCGTTCGCGCCGTACGGGATGCTCGCGGTGTTCGCCCTGCTGTGGCAGCCCGAGGTGCGGCACGTGTTCTTCGACCTGGTGTCCGCCGTGACGCACCTGTTCGGCATGACGGACGACAACTTCGCGGGCTACGGCCAGCTGCTGTTCCGCTTCTGGGAGAACTAGGCCCGCTCGGCCGCCTCCGCCAGCTTCGCCCTGCGCCGGTTCATCCACAGCACGTTGCTGGCCACCCCGGCCAGCGGCAGCCAGATCAGCCCGAGCCAGAAGCCCTCGATCACCGAGACCACGGCGGCCGCCAGCGCGAGGACGACGACGAGCAGGGCGAAGAGGGACGTGCGAGGCATGGCGCGGGGCTCCTAGGACCGGGTGCGGACGGCCGGGTGACGGCCGCCCCCCATTGTCGCCGACCTCACCTCCGGAACGGGTCCAGGGGTGAGGTCGACACGGCGCCCCTCGGTCACACGTCGGTGATCCGCAGGCCCGCGTGGGCCTTGTAGCGGCGGTTGACCGAGATCAGGTTGGCCACCAGCGCTTCCACCTGGTGGGCGTTGCGCAGTCGGCCGGAGTAGATGCCGCGCATGCCGGGGATCAGGCTCGCCAGTGCCCGGACGACGTCGGTGGCGGCCCGGTCGTCGCCGAGCACCATGACGTCGGTGTCGATCCGCTCCACCGACTCGTCCTGCAGCAGCACCGCCGAGAGGTGGTGGAAGGCGGCGGTGACCCGGGCGTCCGGCAGCAGGGCGGCGGCCTGCTGGGCGGCACTGCCCTCCTCGGGCTTCAGCGCGTACGCGCCCTGCTTGTCGAAGCCGAGCGGGTTGACGCAGTCGACGACGATCTTTCCGGCCAGTTCCTCGCGCAGCGCGGTCAGGGTGGCGGCGTGGCCCTCCCACGGGACCGCGATGATCACCACGTCGCTCTCCCGGGCGACGGTGGCGTTGTCGGCGCCGCGCACGCCCACGCCCAGCTCGGCGGCGGAGGCCTCGGCCCGGGCGCCGTCACGGGAGCCGATGATCACCTGCTGGCCGGCCTTGGCCAGCCGCAGGGCCAGGCCGCGCCCCTGGTCGCCGGTGCCGCCCAGGACGCCGACCACCAACTGCGAGACGTCCGGCAGCTCGTGGGCCGGGTTTGTCGCTGAATCGAGGGAAGTCATGGACTGATCTTCCCAAATCGCGGGCCGGGCGCGACATCCTGGCCCGCATGGACGCGGTGAGAGTTTCGGCACTCCGGGAGCGGCTCACGGGCACCGGCTGGCTGGAGGCGGTCGGCGGCTTCGCCGGCTCGCTGCGGCGCTCGGTGGAACGGCGCGGCGCGGGCGAGTTGCTGCTGGTCGGCACCGAGGCGTACGAGCCCTGGCACCTGGCCGCCCACCTGGAGGACGAGGCCGCCTGGTCGGCCGTCCCCCGGCTGACCCCCACCCTGCTGCGGCACCGCCCACCGGCCGCCGCCCCGGCCCACCTGACGCACGGCCTGCGGCGGCTCGCCGAGGCCGGGCGCGGCGCCACCGTGCTGGTGGTGGCCCCCGGGGCGGCGGGCACCCCGCTGCTGGAGCGGGTGCAGGACGCCCGCCGGCAAGGCGCGACGGTGCTCGCGCTGGAGGGCGCCGGCCCTGCGATCCCGGGGGACCTCGCCGGCCTCGCGCACGAGCGCCTCGCCGTCGGCACCGCCGCCGAGGAGCCCTTCGACCTCGCCCAGCACCTGGTCAGCGCCGCCGCCGGGCAGCCCGTCGGCCGCCGCTCCGCCCTGGGCCGGCTGGCCGAGCTCGCCGGGCGGCTGACCTCGACGCCCCCGCTCAGCCGCTGGTGAGGAATCCGTTGCGGGGAGTGAAGTAGCCGTCCCAGGATGGTGGTTCGTGAACGACGACGAACCACCCCGTACCCGGTCAGCCGTGCGCGCTGCTGCGCTCGCTGACGCCCGACCTGTACGTCGCCGTGCCGATGCGTCAGTCGGCACGGCGGTGGCGGCCTCGTCGTCGCGGCGCACGATCACGGGGCTACTCGGTCCCCTCGTCCTTCGGCTTGTCGCTCCAGCGCGGGTCGTTCTGCCACTCCCGGTTGCGCTCGTCCGCGATCTGCAGGGCGTGGGCGGCCTCGTCGGGAGTGGCGTACGGGCCGAGGCGGTCCTTGGCGGGGCACTCGGGGCCCTCCTCGACCTTGCCGTGCTTGATGCAGTAGAACCACTCGCCGGGCTTGCCGGTCGGCTTGCGGTGGAATCCGAGGGGCATCGCGCTCTCCCGTCCAGACGTAGGGGTGGGTACCGATCATTCCCCGGGCCGGGCCCCCGCGCACACCACCCGGGGACGACGGGGCCCGGCGGATAGACTCGCCGCCATGGCTCTCGTACCCGGCATCCAGTCCCCCACCCGCAAGGTCCCGGCGCACATCCCGCGCCCCGAGTACGTCGGCAAGCCCGCGCCGACGCCGTACACCGGGCCCGAGGTGCAGACCGCCGAGACGATCGAGAAGATGCGGATCGCGGGCGGGATCGCCGCCCGGGCGATGGAGGAGGCGGCGAAGCTGATCGCCCCCGGCGTCACCACCGACGCGCTGGACGCCGTCGCCCACGCGTACATGTGCGACCACGGCGCCTACCCCTCCGACCTCGGCTACCGCGGCTTCCCCAAGTCCGTCTGCACCTCGATCAACGAGGTGATCTGCCACGGCATCCCGGACTCGACGGTGCTGCAGGACGGCGACATCGTCAACATCGACGCCACCGCGTACATCCACGGGGTGCACGGCGACCTCAACGCCACCTACCTGGTCGGCGACGTGGACGAGGAGTCCCGGCTGCTGGTCGAGCGCACCCGGGAGTCCCTCAACCGGGCGATCAAGGCGGTCAAGCCGGGCCGTCAGATCAACGTCATCGGACGGGTCATCGAGTCCTACGCCAAGCGCTTCGACTACGGCGTGGTGCGGGACTTCACCGGACACGGCATCAACACGTCGTTCCACTCCGGCCTGATCATCCCGCACTACGACAGCGAGCGGGCCACCGAGGTCATCAAGCCCGGCATGACCTTCACCATCGAGCCGATGCTCACCCTGGGCACGTACGACTACGAGATCTGGCCGGACGGCTGGACGGTCGTCACCAAGGACCGCAAGCGCACCGCCCAGTTCGAGCACACCCTGGTGGTCACGGCGGACGGCGCGGAGATCCTCACCCTGCCGTGAACCCGTGCGGGCGCGCCCCGAGCCGAAGGGGCGCGCCGGTGTCGAAAGGGAGAAGCGACAAGCGAGGAACGAGCGCCGGAGCGCCGACCGTCGGCACCGGGTCAGAGCGGCCCGGAGGCGAGCGGGTGAGTAACCCGCCCCGAGCCGAAGGGGCGCGCCGGTGCCGAAAGGGAGAAGCGACAAGCGAGGAACGAGCGCCGGAGCGCCGACCGTCGGCACCGGGTCAGAGCGGCCCGGAGGCGAGCGGGTGAGTAACAGCCGTCAGCCGATCAGCCACTGCTCCTCGGCGACGGCGCCCACCTCGGTACAGGCGTCGGTGAGCACGTCCAGCACCCGCAGCGGGTCCGGCAGCGGCAGTTCGGGCCCGCGCAGCCACCGCACCTGGGAGCCGTCCGGCAGCGCGGCCGGCGGGAGCAGGGTGTACGAGCCGCGGCAGTGCCAGCGCAGGCCGGGGTGCTCGGACATGGTGTCCGGGGTCGAGTCGAGCGCGCTGTCCCACCACTCGTCCTCGTCCTGCGGGGTGCCGCGGGTGGCGGTGAAGAACAGGTAGCGGTCCTCGCCCACGGCGGCGACCGGGCCCTCGACGCCCAACGCGGTCAGCCGCTCGAGTGCCAGCCGACCGGCCTCGGCCGGGACGTCCAGAACGTCGTGCACCCGCCCGGTGGCGGTGACGAAGTTGGCCTGCGGGTCGCGGGAGAGCCAGCGGGAGAGCTGCTCGGGGTCGGTGGTGGCCTGGGTCTGCCAGGCGAAGGAGACCGGGTGCTGGGCCGGGGCCGGACAGGCCACCCGGTCGCAGGAGCACCGGTAGCCGGCCGGGTGGGCGGCGGGCGCGAGGGGGAATCCGGCGCGCACCGCGCCGAGCAGGTGGTCCAGTCTGGCTGCCGGGTCCGTGCCGTCGGGGCGGGCCCGCTGTCGGTCACGCTTCTGCCACCAGGTCGTCCACCTGCTGCCGGCTTCCATCGGGCCCCTTCCGCGCAACTGCCGTGCCTGGTGCGACACAGCGTTCGACGTTCCACTCCGACGCAACGCACAGCGCCCCCCGCTGCTTCCCGGGGCAGTGCTCGGCCCTGCTGTCCGCGCCCTGCCGACCGCGGCCCGGGGTCACCGGACGGCCGACGCCCGGGTCTCGGTACGCCTGTCGCGGCAGCACGCTGTCCGCGCCGGTGACGGCCGGAGGGCACGCAGACTCGCGCCTCGCCCGGCCCGTACGGGGCCCGCTGACCCGGGGTGAACCCGAGGGCGTAACAGGAAGGATAAGGGTGCGCGGGGCCTCCCGATGACCGGGGGCGGTGCCTCTCCGGTCACACCCCGGGCACTTCGTCCTCACCGGGCCTCCGCTGCGGGGTGCTCCCGGCGTGGCCACCGCGTGGAGGTGAGACCCTGGAGGGGTGAAGAGCGCGGACACCGAATTCGTCGGCGGCCCCCTGGACGGGAAGGTCCTCCCGATCCCGCTGGGGCCGATGCTCGGCGTGCCCAAGAAGTACAAGGTCCCGGTCCCCGCGCACGGTGACTCCCCCGCGCGCACACTGGTGTACGTCCGGACCAAGCAGGTGCGGGGGCTGAGCTGGTTCTGGCGCTACGAGTACGACGAGGCGGCCTCCGGCTGACGGTCCGCCCGTCCGTTCCCCCCTCGCCTCCCGGGAGGTCGGCATGGCCAGGACGGTCCGGTACGGGGACCGGCACCGCAGGAGCCGCGCGCAGGCGGCCGCCCACCACAACCGGCAGGTCGCCGGGGTGACGGCGGTGCTGCTGCTGGTGGTGTGCCTCTACTCCGTGACGATCGGCCCGGACGGCTGGCTCTGGTTCGGCTGGGCGGTGCTGCTGCTCGCCTGTGTGGCCCTGTTCCTGACCCATCCCTGAGCAGCCGCAGCGCCCGTGCCCGCCGGCTCACCGGCGGCACCGGTCCCCCCGGACCGGTCAGTCATCCTCGGCGAGGATGAGGTACAGCTTCTTGCGGGCCTCGGTCAGCACCGCCAGGCCCTTGGTGCGCTGCGCCTCGGTGCCGGTCCGCATCACCTGCTGGACCGCCTGGTCGACCGCGGCGAGCGCCTGCCCGACCTCCTGGACGGCCTCCCAGTCGACCTCCCGGCCGGCCTCGGCCCACGGCTCCGCGGGCCCGGCCTCGGCCTCGGCGCGGCCCGCCTCGGTGAGCGAGACCAGCCGCTTGCCGCCGACCTCCTCCGCGGTGATCAGGCCCTCCTCCTCCAGCAGCTGGAGGTTGGGGTAGATCGAGCCCGGGCTGGGCCGCCAGGCCCCGTTGGTCCGCTCGGTGATCTCGGCGATCATCTCGTAGCCGTGCATCGGCCGCTCCTTGAGCAGCGCCAGCAGCGAGGCCCGGACGTCACCGCGCCGGGCCCGGCCACCGCGCCGACCGTGCGGGCCGCCGCGCCGACCGCCGTGCCCGCCGAAGCCGTGCCCGAACGGGCCGCCCATCGGCCGGCCGGGGCCGCCGCCGAACGGCGGGCCGAAGCCGCCGAAGGCCGCCCGCTCCCCGAAGCCCTCCCCGGGCATGCCCCGGAAGTCCGGACCCGGACCACGACGTCGTCCGCCGCCGCGCGGGCCCTCTCCGCGGAATCGCATTCCTGAGCGCATGGCGCCCACCTCCTTGAGGTTCCATCTGGTTCTCCGAGACAGTCGAGTCACTGTCTCGATAGTTCGACGATATATCGGTGACTGTCGCTCGTCAACTGATTCCGACACGCCTCCACCGGGCGGCGCGGCCACCGACGAGCCGATACGGTGACGGGCATGGCCGGTGAACGAGACCTTGCGACCCTGCTGCGCGGGATGCGACCGCAGCTCAACCCGGGGCGGTACGTCTACTGCACCCTCCCCGCGAAGGTGCCCGCCGGGATGCGGCCGGTGGTGACCGTCGCCGAACCCGAAGGGGTGACGGTCGTGGTCCCCCAGGAGGAGGCGGACGCCCTCGGGCTGCGCTACGAGTACGTGGCGGCCTGGATCACCCTGCAGATCCACTCCGCGCTGGAGGCCGTCGGACTGACCGCGGCCGTGGCCGGGCGGCTCGCCGAGGAGGGCATCAGCTGCAACGTGGTGGCCGGTTTCCACCACGACCACCTGTTCGTCGCCGCCGACGAAGCCGACCGCGCCGTCCGGGCCCTGGCGGAGCTCTCGGCCCGCTCCGCCTGATCCGCCTGATCCGCCTGGCGGTCCCGCCGGGTGGCCGCCTTCGACCTCCGCTTCGACACTGGGAGTGTCAGCCGCCACCCACCGGCTGCCCCCACCGGAAGGAGACGGCCGCCATGGCCACCTGCGTCACCTGCGGAAACGACTACTGGCTCGCCTTCGAGATCAAGACGGTCACCGGCGACACCTACACCTTCGACAGCTTCGAATGCGCGATCCAGAAGCTCGCCCCCCGCTGCGAACAATGCGATGTCCGCATCGTCGGCCACGGCGTCGAAGTGGCCGGCAGCTTCTTCTGCTGCGCCAACTGCGCCCGCGTCAACGGCGGCCTCGGCGATCAGATCCGCGATGCCGTCGGTTCCCGCCCGGCCTGAGCCCCCTCGATGCACGAAGGCCCTCCGACCCGTGCGGGTCGGAGGGCCTTCGGCCGTTCAGGGGGCGGAAGAGCCGGCCTGTACGCCGGGAACAGTCTCCTCACGAGCAGCGACCTGCGGAAACGTCGTTCCCGGCGGTCCGATCGCCACGTGATCGCCACACCTTCGGCGACCGCCACTCACCTCGCCTCTTCAGCGGCTCCTCGTCCGTCGTGAGGCTCTCGTCAGACGGTGGTGGTGCAGACGAATCCGAGGTCGGCCAGGCCCTCGCTCTGGCACAGCCGGTCGGACGCGCCCCCGGCAGCTGTCTGCAAGAGCTGGTAGTCGGCGCCGCACTCCTTGCCCCAGTGCATCGCCGAGCGCCACAGGAGCCGCCCGAGGCCGAGGCCTCGGTATTCCGGCAGAACACCGAAGTACTGCGGGAGGAGTCGTCGCCTACCGATGGGGTCGGCCATGGTCTCCATGGGGCCGATTGCGCCTACTACGCGCTCGTCCTGGACAGCGACCAGCACGGGGCCGACGCTGTCGATCCGGGAGTGCAGGAACACGAAGCCCTCGCCGGCCAGCTTCTCGGCGAACTCGGGGAAGGTGGTCCGGATGGCTTCGGGCCGTTGGCCGAGGGCCTCGATTCCCTCAACGGCAGGTGCGTCCTGATCGAAGGCACGGAGCTGTACACGGGTAGAGGCGGCCACTGGGTCGGCGGCGTCCTGGAACCACACCACACGGGCTTTGGATGCACCGCGCCCGGCGGCGAGCTTGGCGGCCAGCTCCTCGGCCTCCGGCCGGTGTTCGCGGGCGCCATAGAGATGGACGCGCAGGATGCCGCGACCGGTGATGGTGGGGATCAGCGTGCGAGCCTGGTCCTGAACGACGGCGTCCACCAGGACATGCTCGTCCTTGTGGTCGGACCACCGCCGGCCCTTGTCGTGCGGCAGGAATTCTCCAGTGCCAGCGACGGCGAACACCTCGGCCAGAAGCTCAGCGGAAACAGCTTCGGGGTGGAGCGGCCCGAGCGTCGGAAAATACGGGACGCACATCACGGGGCGCAGCAAGTCCCAGCGCAGATCCATACCCGCACCCTACTCGCCCGCCCCGCACGGCTCAGGCCCCGACGCAGAGAGCGCCGGGGCCTGAGCGTTACTGATCAGGTGCGATCAGCGGGTGGTTCAGTGGGGGTTGTCGTCGCCCGCGTTGCACGAGCACTTCACGCTGTCCATGACGTCGTCCAGGTCGCCGACGGCGATGATCTCGGTGACGGGCGGGGTCGGGGCCGCGATCGGCCTCGTGAGGTACGGCAGGCGCTGGGCCGGGCCGTCGTCCGGGAGCGGACGCCTCGGGGAGAGTTCGACAGCTACAGCGGTCATGTCATCCTGCTTTCTTGATCCCGTGCTGGCAGTAACTTGCGAGTGGTGCCTTCGCCTCCTGGTAGTGCTTGGCCAGCGGCCGGCAGACAGTGCACGAGCCTGAGAGCTGGCAGCCGGAGCAGCCACCGGTGCGAAGCATGAGGCGGTCGGCGATGGCGCCAAGCCGGGCGAGGCCGTCGATCCCCTCGGAGGGAAGACTGATCTGGTCGTCACGGCCGATCTTGCAGATGGACACCAGCCCGTGTGGGTCGGTGTGGAAGAAGGTGTGTCCGGCGTTGCAGCCGCCGAACGGCCTGCGCATCCGCAGGTGCTCCTTGGACTGCGCGGTCAGCGTCTCCCCGCCGCCGTAGATGGTCGGCGTCATGTTGGTGAAGACGTTGTACTCCAGGCCCCAGCCCTCGCACAGGTCGATCATCGCCTGTTCCTCGGTGGCGTTGTCCTCGGTGACGATGATGCTCATCCGCAGTGGGAGCCTGGCGCGGCGGGCGGCGTTCATGCCCTGGATGAACAGGTCCCAGGCGCCCTGTCGCTGGGTCAGCTCGTCGTAGCTGGCCTTGGTCGCCCCGTACATCGACACCGTGACTCGGTAGGGCGGGCACTCGCGGAACATCTCCAGCAGGTTCTCCAGCGCAGGCGACCTCCGGAGACCTCGATGGGGCCCGGCGAGCACTGGACGACGCGCGCAATCTCGCGGAGCGCCTGGACGGCGCCGAGGCGGCCGACACCTGGTTCGGCTACCCCGAGCAGAAGCACCACGTGCACCTGTCGCAGGCGTACACACTGCTGGGCGACACGGGCAGCGCCCACCAGGCGCAGGAGGACGCCCTGGCGCTCACGGATTCTCCGTCGGTGATGGTGCGCGCCCTGCTGGCAGTGGACACCGCCGCATGCCTGCACGTCGACGGCGACCCGTCCGGTGCCGCCGAAATGGCATCCGGGGTGTGGGAGCGGCTGCCGGCCACCTACCGTGAGGGTCTGATCCGATCCCGCGCCGAGACGCTGCATCGCCGGCTCACCGGTCGGCCGTACGCGCTGCTCGGGGAGGCGCTGGCCAGCTGAGTCGCGCGTCGAGTGCTGTCGTGATCAGCGCATGGGTCTCGGATGGCTGTTTCGACAGTTCTCACCGCCACGCGATCGCGACAGCACACCCAGAAACAGGCAGAAACAGAAACGAAGAGTCAGCAAGTGGTTACAGGTCTTCGAGGCATGAAAAGGCCCCCTGACCTGCTGTTTCGCAGGTCAGGGGCCTTCCCTCAGGTCGGCGACGGAAGAGTCGACCTGTACGCCGGGTTCTGTCACCCGGGTCGCTTGCGCGGCCCGGGGAGACGGCCATCCATCTAGGGCTGCCGTTGCCGACAGCCTCGTGCGGTCTACCCGCGAGCTCGGGCGAGCAGCCCTCGAACACTCGCGCACGGTGCCCGGAGGCACCGATCTTGACCTTGCTCCAGGTGGGGTTTACCTAGCCGGCCGGGTCACCCCGGTCGCTGGTGGTCTCTTACACCACCGTTTCACCCTTACCCACGCGCCGAAGCGGTGGGCGGTCTGTTTTCTGTGGCACTGTCCCGCGGGTCACCCCGGGTGGGCGTTACCCACCACCCTGCTCTGTGGAGCCCGGACGTTCCTCGGCGGGTCAGGGACCCGTCGCGACCGCCCGGCCGGCTCTTCCGCCGTAGTGGTCATAGTAGCCGCTCGGGCGGGGCCTCCCGAACACCGGACCGGGCCACCGGGGGCTCGGCGCCGAGGCGGGCGGCCACCCGGGCGGCGGTGTCGGTGGCCCAGGTGCCGGTGGTGAGCACGCCGAGGGCGAGGATCGCGGCGCCGAGGCCGACCAGGATCCACCAGCCGGCGTGGCTGGCCGGGGCGAAGCCGGTGGCCAGCGGGCCGACCACGGCCGAGGTGACGACCGTACCGATCACCGCGACACCCAGCGACTGGCCGACCTGGCGGCTGGTCGAGGCGACGGCGGCGGCCACGCCCGCCTGGGAGCGCGGCATGCCGGAGACGGCCGCGTTGGTGATCGGCGCGTTGACCATGCCGAAGCCGAAACCGAACAGCGCGTACGCGACCAGCAGCAGCGCGGCCGGGGAGTCCGCGGTCAGCCGGGTGAGCAGCAGGCCGCTCGCGGCCAGGCCGAGCCCGGCCACCACCAGCGGCAGGCGCGGGCCCCGGCTGCCGACGATCCGTCCGGACAGCGGCGCGCAGACCAGCATCAGCCCGGCCATCGGCAGCGTCCACAGGCCCGCCTCGACCGGGCCGTAGTGCCGGACGTCCTGCAGGTAGAGGGTGTTGAGGAAGAGGAAGCCGCCGAGCGCGGCGAAGGCGCAGACCGCGGTGACGGTGGCGCCGGTGAACGGCGCACTGGCGAAGAACCGCGGGTCCACCAGCGGCTCGGCGACCCGTCGCTCCCAGAGCGGGAAGGCGATCAGCGCGGCCACCGCGGCCGCGGCGAGGGCGAGGATCAGCGGGGAGGTCCAGCCGTTGCCCGGGCCCTCGATGATCGCGGCGGTGCCGCAGCCGAGCAGCACGATCATCAGCAGCTGTCCCACCGGGTCGAGCCGGCGCGGCCGCGGCGCGCGCGACTCGGGGACGTAACGGATGGTCAGCAGTATGGCGAGCAGGGCCACCGGAACGTTGATCAGGAAGATCGAGGGCCAGCCGGCGCCGTCCACCAGGAAGCCGCCGAGCAGCGGGCCGAGCGCCATCGAGATGCCGACCACACCGCCCCAGACGCCGATCGCCCGGGCCCGTTCCTTCGGGTCGGTGAAGGTGTTGGTGATGATCGACATCGCCACCGGGTTGAGCATCGAGCCGCCCACCGCCTGCAGCGCCCGGAACACCACCAGCCACTCCAGGCTCGGCGCCAGGCTGCACAGCAGCGAGCCGAGCGCGAAGCAGGTCAGCCCGATCTGGAACACCCGGCGACGGCCGAAGCGGTCGGCCACCGAGCCGAACAGCATCAGCAGCGAGGCCAGCACCAGGGTGTAGGCGTCGATGATCCACTGCAGGCCGGAGGCCGGGGCCCCCAGGTCCTTCTGGATCACCGGCAGTGCGATGTTCACCACGGTGTTGTCCAGGCCGACGATGAACAGGCTCAGGCAGCAGATCGCGAGGACGAGCAGACGGCGGCGCCGCCCGGCGACGGGGACGCGGGCGGCGGGGATGGCGGCGGGGGGCTGGGGATCGGGCACGGACCGATCCTCCCACTCCGGGGCGGGGGCGGGGTGGTACGGCGGACCGTCCGGGTGGCCGGGTCGGCGGCTCTCGGTCTCCGGCTTCCGGTCTCCGGCTTCCGGTCTCCGGCTTCGGTCTCCGGTTTTCCGGCTTCCGGCTTCCGGCTTCCGGCTTCCGGCTTCCGGCTTCCGGCGGTGGACCATCGGACGGCGCCTCAGACCGCGGCGAAGCGGACCGTCCGGGTCGCCGGGTCGGCCGTGGTGAGCCGGACGTCGATCATCCGGCCGAGCGGCAGCCGGGCGGCGACCCCGTCCGGCGAGCCGGACGCCGCGCCGTCGCAGCGGGCCCGGACGGCTGGCTCGCGCAGCTGGACGGTGCCCGAGCCGGGACGCCTCTCGTCCACCTCGATGACCACCGCGGCGAAGTCCTCGCCCTCCCGGCCGACCAGCAACTCCGCCTCCACCAGGTCCACGCAGGCCCGTTCGACCTCGCCCGCCCGCCGGTCCCCGCCCGCCATCAGCGCCGGCACGGCCGGCAGCGCCTCCCGCGCCCAGTCCGGCACGTCCTCCCCCGCCGCCACCGCCACGCACACCTCCTGGGCGAAGCGGTCGCCGAGCCGGCGCAGCGGCGCGGTGCAGTGCGCGTACGGGGCGGCCAGCGCGGCGTGCCCCGGCTCGGCGGGGGCGGGCAGGCCGCGGGACTCGTCGAAGGCGTGGTAGCCGGCGCCGCGCAGCAGACCGGTGCAGGCGTTGAGGAAGGCGGCGTTGAGCGGCACCTCCGGGTCCAGCGAGCGGATCAGCTCCGGGTACGGGACGGCCTGCGGCCAGTCGACGTCCAGCGCGGCGGCGATCCGGCGCAGCCGCTCGTACGCGGCGGCGGGCGCGGCGGGGAGGGTGCGCAGCAGGCCGACGCCCGCGTCCAGCATCAGTTCGGCCGCGGCCATGCCGGTGAGCAGCGAGATCTGGGCGTTCCAGCCGTCGGCGGGGCTGGGCGCGCGGTAGCCGAGGACGTAGCCGTGCAGGGTCTCCTCGACCTCCTGCTCGGGCACCGGCAGGCTGATCCCGCCCCGGGCGCGCTCCTGCTCCTCGCGCAGTCGGCCGACGGTGGCGAGCAGGGCGAGCTGCTCGTCGGCGCCGCCGAGGTCCACGGCGCGCTGGACGGCGGCGTAGTCCAGGCGGCGGTGCGAGCGCACCAGGGCGCGGCGGACGTCCGCCAGCACGACGGCGCCGTCGGCGTCCAGGTCCAGCTGCCAGAGCAGGGCCGGGCGGGGCTCGCCGGGCAGCAGGCTGGCGGCGTCCTCGGAGATCCGGGTGGGGTGGAGGGGGACGCGGTGGTCGGGGAAGTAGAGGGTCTCGACCCGGCGGCGGGCCTCGGCGTCGATGGCGCCGCCGGGGCGGACGAAGGCGGCGACGTCGGCGATCGCGTAGTGCACCCGGTAGCCGCCGCCGGGGCGGTGGCTGAGGTGCATGGCCTGGTCGAGGTCGCGGGAGCCGGGCGGGTCGACGGTGAACAGCGGCAGGTCGGTGGCGTCGTGCTCCGGCAGCCACGGGTGCTCGGCCGCCTCCTCCGCCTCGGCGAGCACCGCCTCTGGCCACTCGGTGTGGATCTCCAAGTGGGTGCGCAGTTCGGTCAGCTCGGTGTTGATCCGGGCGGAGTCGGCGGCCTTGACGCGTAGTTTTCGGCGAGGCATGCAGGCCAGCGTAGGGCGGAATCAGGTGATTCCGGACGGAGGCTCAGCGCGCCCTCAGCGCCCGAGCAGGGACTTCAGGTCCTTGGCGGCGAGCCCGATCGCGTCGTCGTACCCGCCGGTGGCGAGCCGCAGCATGAACGCCACGGCGTCGTCCGGGTGCGGGTCGGCGTAGGGCTCGGCGTTGTAGTCCAGGAACAGCAGCATCGCCTCGAAGGCGGTGCGCTTGTTCCGGTCGACCAGCGGGTGGTTGCGGGCCAGGCTCTGGCCGAGCGCGGCCGCCTTGGTCCACAGGTCGGGGTAGGCGTCGGAGCCGAAGAGGCTCGCCTGCGGGCGGGCGATCGCCGAGAGCAGGCCGCCGAGGTCGCGGACGTTCTGCGGGCCCCCGGCGAGGTAGGTGACGTCGTCGAGGTCCAGGTACTCGGTGGTCACAGGTCCTTCAGCCTCTCCAGCGTCTCCGCGTTGGCGGCGCGGATCCGGGCCACCATGGCGGCGCGGCGCTCGGCCTTGCCCGGTGCGCCCTCGGTGAGCGCCTCCGGGAGCTCGGACTGGCGGACCTCGAAGGCCAGTTCGGCGGTGTCCGACCCGGTGGCCGCCTCCGTCACCCGGACGCGCCCGGCCATCACCGCCTGCGCGGCAGCCCGCAGCGCGAACTCCAGGGCCTGCCGGGTCTCGTCCGGCAGGCCGGCGGGCAGGCGCACGGACAGGGACTCCTCCACGGCTTCGCCGTCGCCGGGCACCAGGTCCAGGGGTCGCATGGTCATCTCGGTCACTCTCCTTCGCGGCTCACCGTGGTGCGGCTCACCGTAGTGGGGAACGCCGGACATTCCCACCGAATTGCCGCCGCCCCGGCGGCGGCCGCGTGCGTCGGGCGGCCCGGTGCGGGTGTCGGCGGCGGTGTGAGCACTCGTACGGTGGGGGTGGAACAGGGCGGAGGGGGTTCGGGCATGGGTGCTGCGGTACGGGTCGCCGGGGGTGCGGTGTCGGCGGCGTTGGCGGTGACCGGGGCGCTGCACGCGGTGTGGGCGGTGACGCCCTGGCCGTTGCGGACGCCGGAGGACTTCGCGGACACCGTGGTCGGCACGGGGGACGGGGTGCCGCCGGCCGGGGCGTGCCTGGCGGTGGCGGGGTTGTTGGGGGCGGCCTCCTACCTGGTGGGGGCGGAGGCCGGAGTGCTGCCGCAGGCCGGTCCGCGGGCGTTGCGGCGGGCCGGGGTGCGGGCGGTGGCCGGGGTGCTGGTGGCGCGCGGGGTGGCCGGGCCGGTGGTGTTCGGGCGGGTCAGCGGGCGCACGGAGCGGTTCCGGCGGCTGAACGTGCGGTACTACTCGCCCCTGTGCGTGGCGTTGGGCGCCGGAGCGGCCGCAGTAGGGTGGCGGGGTTCGTCCGCCACAAAGTGTTGAGGAGTCCGCTGTGCTGGTGCTGTTGCCGCCCTCGGAGGGCAAGGCCGCGTCCGGGGACGGCGAGCCGGTCGCGCTCGAGCGGCTGTCGCTGGCGGGGCTGACGGCGGCGCGCGGCGCGGTGCTGGACGCGCTGGTCGGGTTGTGCCGGGGCGACGAGGACACCGCCGCCGAGGTACTCGGGCTCACGCCCGGCCTGCGCGGCGAGATCGCCAAGAACGCAGGCCTGCCCACCGCCGGGGCCCGCCCGGCCGCCGAGGTGTACACCGGGGTGCTGTTCGACAACCTGGGCCTGGCCACCCTGGACGCCGCCGCGTACGACCGCGCCGAGCGCTCGCTGCTGGTGTTCTCCGGTCTGTGGGGCGCGGTGCGGATCTCCGACCGGATCCCGTCCTACCGCTGCTCGATGGGCGTGAAACTCCCCGGACTGGGGGCGCTCGGCGCGTACTGGCGGAGCGCGACGGCCTCCGTGCTCCCGGAGGTGGCGGACGGGCTGGTGCTGGACCTGCGCAGCTCCGCTTACGCGGCGGCCTGGAAGCCGGCCGGCGAGGTGGCCTCCCGTACCGCGACCGTCCGGGTGCTGCAGGAACGGGACGGCAAGCGCACGGTGGTCAGCCACTTCAACAAGGCGACCAAGGGGCGGATCGTCCGGGACCTGCTGGTCGCCGGGACCGAGCCGAAGACCCCGACCGAGCTGATGGACGCGCTGCTGGCGCTGGGCCACCACGTCGAGCTGGCCGCGGAGGGCACGGCGCGCAAGCCGTGGCAGCTGGACGTGGTGGTCACCGAGGTGCACTGACCCCGGCGACGTGCGCTGCCCCCCGCTGGAAGGGGCTTCAACGCAGGTGCGAGGCGTCGTTGAGCAGCCGCAGCGAGGCGTTGCCGTCCGCGTAGTACTGGACGGCGCAGATCGAGGCGGCGGACAGCTCCATCCGGTACATCGAGTCCGGCGGGGCGCCGAGGGCGAGCCGGACCAGCGTCTTGATCGGGCTGACGTGGGAGACCAGCAGCACCGTCTTGCCCGGGTACCGGGCGAGGATCTTGTCCCGGGTGACGCCCGCCCGGTGGGTGAGGGTGGTGAAGCTCTCGGTGCTGCCGGTCGGCTTGGCCTTGGCGGAGCCGAGCCAGGCCGTCAGGTCGTCCGGGTAGCGCTCCCGCACCTCCGCGAAGGTCAGGCCCTCCCAGGCGCCGAAGTCGACCTCGCGCAGCCCGTCCTCGTACCGGACCTCCAGGCCGAGCCGGGCGGCGACGATCTCGGCGGTCTGCCGGGTGCGGCGCATCGGTGAGGCCACGACCGCCTGGATGCTGCCGCGCGCGGCCAGCGCCTCGGCGACCCGCTCGGCCTGCCAGCGGCCCTTGTCGGAGAGCTCCGGGTCGGTGCCGCCGCTGCCGGAGAAGCGCTTCTCCGGGGTGAGCGGGGTCTCGCCGTGGCGCAGCAGGACGAAGGTGGTCGGGGTTCCGAGGTCGGCGGGGGCGACCCAGCCGGCCTTGGGGACGGCCTGCTCGAGCGGCGGCTCCTCGGTGACGGCGACGGCCCCGACGGGCTTGCGGGGCTCCCACTGGCGGCCGTCGCGGCCGGCGTCCATCGCCTCGTTGGCCAGCCGGTCGGCGTCCTTGTTCCGCTCGCGCGGGATCCAGGTGTACGTGACCCGGCCGTGCGGGAAGACCGCGCGCGCCTCGGCGGCGAGCGGCTGCATGTCGGGGTGCTTGATCTTCCAGCGCCCGGACATCTGCTCGACGACCAGCTTGGAGTCCATCCGGACGTCCACCGAGGCGTCCGGGTCGAGCTCGCGGGCAGCCCTGAGTCCGGCGATCAGGCCCCGGTACTCGGCCACGTTGTTGGTGGCGTGGCCGATGAACTCGGCGGCCTCCGCGACGAGCTGCCCGGTGTCGCCGTCCCGGACCACCGCGCCGTAGCCGGCCGGCCCCGGGTTGCCCCGGGACCCGCCGTCCGCCTCGACGATGAAGCGCGCCGCCACCGGGTCAGACGCCCGAGTCGGCCGTACGGACCAGGATCCGCGAGCAGTTCTCGCAGCGGACGACCTTGTCGGCCGGCTCGGCCTTGATCGCGTTCAGCTCGGTGATCGAGAACTCGGTGCGGCAGCCCTCGCAGCGGCGCTGGTAGAGGCGGGCCGCGCCGACGCCGCCCTGGGTCTCGCGCAGCTTGGCGTACAGCTTCAGCAGGTCGGCCGGGATGACGGCGGCGACGGTCTCGCGGTCGCGCTTGACCTTGTCGGCCTCGGCGTCGATCTCGGCGAAGGCGGCGTCGCGGCGGCCCTCGGCCTCCTTGAGGATCACGGTGGAGTGCTCCAGGCGGGCGCTCAGCTCCTCGACCCGGGTGTTGGCGCTCTCCTGGCGCTCCATGATCTCCAGCACGACCTCCTCGAGGTCGCCCTGGCGCTTGGCCAGCGAGCCGATCTCGTGCTGGAGGTTCTCCAGGTCCTTCGGCGAGGTGATCGCGCCGGAGTCGAGGCGCTGCTGGTTGCGGGCGGCGCGGGCACGGACCTGCTCGACGTCCTGCTCGGCCTTGGTCAGCTCGCGGGCGGTGTCGCCCTTCTGGGCCTCGGCGGCGATGACGAGGTCCTTGAGCGCGGTGTGGTCGGCGGTGGCCTTCTCGATCTCGGCGTGCTCGGGCAGGCTCCGGCGCCGGTGGGCCAGCTGGTCGAGCTTGGAGTCGATGGCCTGGAGGTCGAGCAGGCGGATCTGGTCGGCGGGCGCGGCGTTCAAGCGGAAAGCTCCTGTGAATCGGGTCAGGCGGTGAAGGACATGGGGGCGTGCGCGGTCCACGGGTCGGTGACCCGGTGGGAGACCTTGGTCTCCACGGCCCAGCCGCGCTGGTCGGCGGCGGCCAGCAGGGCGCGCTCGGCCAGGCCGAGCCAGGGCCACTCGGTGGCCCAGTGGGCGGCGTCGACCAGCGCGACCGGCGCGGCCTCGGTGGCCTCGGAGGCCGGGTGGTGGCGCAGGTCGGCGGTCACGTAGGCGTCCACGCCGGCCGCCCGCACGTCGGCGAGGAAGCCGTCGCCCGAGCCGCCGCACACCGCCACCCGGCTCACCAGCCGGTTCGGGTCGCCGGAGACGCGTACGCCGGCGGCGGTGGCGGGCAGGCCACTGGCGACCTGCGCGGCGAAGGCGGACAGCGTCAGCGGGGTCTCCAGCAGGCCGATCCGGCCGGAGCCGCGACGGCCCAGCGGGTCCGTGGGGTCCGGCACCAGCGGACCGGTGACCCGCAGACCGACCGCCTCTGCGAGGGCGTCCGAGACGCCGGGGTCGGCGTGGTCGGCGTTGGTGTGGGCGACGTGCAGCGCGATGCCGTTGCTGATCAGCGTGTGCACCACCCGGCCCTTGAAGGTGGTGGCGGCGACGCTGGTGGTGCCGCGCAGGTACAGGGGGTGGTGGGTGACCACCAGGTCGGCGCCCCACTCCACGGCCTCGTCGACGACCGCCTGGACGGGGTCGACGGCGAACAGCACGCGGCTGACCTCGGCCTGAGGGTCCCCGCAGACCAGGCCGACGGCGTCCCAGGCCTCCGCCCACTGCGGGGGGTAGACCTCTTCGAGCGCGGTGATGACGTCGGACAGTTTCGGCACCTGTCGAGACTACCGTGCGCGCGGGGGCGGTCGGGCCTCGGCCGATCGGGGGACGCCGTCGGCGTCCCGCGCGGGCGTCCGGAGCCGTTCGGTCGCGGGTGCCGGGCCCGTTCGGTCGCGGGTGCCGGGGCCGTACGGATGCGCGTCAACCTGCGACGGGGGCGCCCCGAGCGCCCCGCGCGGGCGGCGCGCTCCCGCACGCCCGGCGACCGTTACTCACAGCAGGGTTCTCGTACGAATTCGAAACCGCCCCTGGCTCACCCTTACGAGTGAAGTGACCGGCTCTGCGTTGAGCCCGCGGTTTTCTCGAAACTAACTTCAGTCCTGCGAACGGCAGTTGCCCCGTTCGCCCCGGCCGGAAGCCGGGGCGGGAGCGCTGCCGACGCGGTCCGGGCCCGTCGATCGAGCGGCCCAGTCCTCATCCCCCCGGAGGGGTTCCCCGACAACAACGGACGAAGGGATGTGGTGGCGAATGGGGGCGGGCCCATCGCTGCGTACTGCTGTGGGCGGGGGATCGGCGGGACACGGACCGGATGATGCGGCCGGCGGCTGGCCGGAGGCGGCGCGGGCGGCACTGGCCGGTGCCGGAGGCCGGGGAGGCGGCGGTGCTTGGGAGGTCACCGTCGGGGGCTTCTGGTGCACGGCCAGGCCGTCCGCGTCCTCGCCCTTACCGGAGCAGGGCTGGAAGCTCCACGTCAGCGCGGCCTCGATGGTCGGCGGGGAGGTGCTCGCGGCGGTGCTGCGGGTGCTCGCCGTGGACCCGTGCAGCTTCAAGTTCGCCGCTGCGGAGGAGCGGCTGCGCGAGCTCAACTCCCGTAACAGTGAACGTGGTTCGGCGGGCAAGTTCATCACCGTCTACCCGGCCGACGACGCGCAGTTCCAGCGGCTGGCGGCCGAGCTGGACCGGGTGACGGCCGGACTGCCCGGCCCGGTGGTGCTGTCCGACCGGCCGTACCGGCCGGGCAGCCGGGTGCACTACCGCTACGGCGCGTTCGCGGCGCGGGCGGAGCTCGGCAACGACGGGGAGTACCGCTCGGTGCTGCGCGGGCCGGGCGGGGAACGCACCGAGGACGTGCGCGGTGGGTCGTACCGGGCACCGGGGTGGGTGCGGGACCCGTTCGCTCCCCCCAACGCGCGCGAACGCGGGAGCGGGGGCGGGGCCGGGGTGCTGCTGGCCGGGCGCTACGCGGTGACGGCCGCCGTGCGGCACGGCGCCAAGGGGGGCGTGTTCCTCGGCCGGGAGACGGCGAGCGGCGCGGAGGTCGTGGTCAAGCAGGCCCGCGCCCACATCGAGGTCGACCGCGCCGGCACGGACGCCCGCGACGCGCTGCGCCACGAGGCCGCGCTGCTCGCCCGGCTGGACGGGCAGGAGGTGGTACCGCGCGCCGTCGAACTGATCGAGCAGGACGACTCCCTCTTCCTGGTGCAGGAACGGATCGCCGGACAGCCGCTCGGCAGCTGGGTCGCGGCCCGGCTGCGACGCGACGGCAGCCCCGACGTGGACTGGGCCGAGGCCGGACCGGTGGCGCACGGGCTGCTCGACCTGGTCGAGCGGGTGCACGCCCAAGGGCTGGTGCTGCGCGACCTCTCGCCCGGCAACGTCATGGTCCGCCCGGACGGCAGCCTGCGACTGGTCGACCTCGAACTCGCCGCCGAAACCGGCCGCCGGGCCGGAACCGCCGGCACCCCCGGCTACCGCGCCCCCGAACAAGGCCGGCTCGCACCCGCGGGCTCCAGCCTCGCCGCCCCGGCCGTCGACCTGTACGCGCTCGGCGGACTGCTCTTCCTGCTCGCCACCGGACACGACCCGCTCCTGCCCGAGGACCTTCCGCAGGCCCGGCCCGTCGCCGAACGCCTCGGACGCTGGCTCGCCCTCGCAGCCCGTTCGGGTGCGACGGCGCGGCGGCTGGCGCCGGTGGTCCTGGGCCTGCGGGCGGAGGAGCCGGCAGCACGGTGGGGGGTGGCCCGGGCCCGGGAGGCCCTGGGCGGGCGGGCCGGGCGGGCTGGAGCGGACGACGCGGCCGGGCGACCGGACGGCCCCGCCGCGGGAAGCACCCGGCTCAGTGGGCGCCGGGGTGGCAGCGGCCCGCACCCACCCGGCCCCGCGTCCACCGCCGTCGTCGCTCCGCTGTGGCACGCCGTCCCCCGACCGGGCGGCGACCCGGCGCCCTCCGACGTACCGGCGGACACCCCCGCGCTCGACCGCCTGCTGCACGACGGCCTGCGGCACCTCGCCGCCGGCGCGACGCCCGAGCGGTCCGACCGGCTGTGGCCCGTCGTGCCCGCCGGGGAGCGGACCGACCCGTGCAACGTCCAGCACGGCGCCGCGGGCGTGCTCGCCGTACTGGCCCGGGCGGTCGCGACCGACGGCCTGCCGGCCGAGGTGCGGGCGGAGGCCGCCCGCACGGCCCGTACCGCCGCGGACTGGATCGAACGGCGGGTCGCCGCCGAGCCGGTGGTGCTGCCCGGGCTGCACTTCGGGCGCTCGGGGACGGCGTGGGCGCTGCTGGACGCCGCCCGCGCGCTGGGCGACGACGCCGCGGCCGAACGGGCCGCGGCGCTCGCCCGGCGGGCGCCCGTCGAGTGGCCCAACCCCGATGTGTGCCACGGCGCGGCGGGCGCTGGGTTCACCCAACTCCGTTTCGCCGCGGACCACTTCGGCGAAGGCTTCGCCGAAGACTCCCGCGCGGGCTTCGCCGACCGGGCCGCCCGCTGCGCCCGCGCCCTGCTCGCCGCCGCGCGGCAGGAGCCGTACGGGACGGTCTGGCCGGTGCCCGGCGACTTCGACTCGGCACTCGCCGGGATCACCCACCTCGGCTTCGCCCACGGCGTGGCGGGCGTGGGCGCCTTCCTCCTCGCCGCCGCCGGGGCGACCGACCACCGCGCGCTGCGCGAGGACTGCACGGCCGCCGCGCTCGCTGCCGGGCGGACGCTCGGCGCGACCGTACGGTGGGGCGACGCCGAGCGGAGCACCGCCTGGTGGCCGCAGAGCGCGGGCGATCCGGAGCACCTCCGGCTCTCGCACTGGTGCAGCGGCTCCTCCGGCGCGGGCAGCTTCCTGCTGCGGCTGTGGCGGGCCACCGGCGACGCCGAAGCCCTCGGCCTCGCCCGCGCCGCCGGCCGGGCCGTGCTGGCCGGCCGCTGGCACAGCGGGGTGAGCGCCTGCCACGGCTCGGCCGGCGACGGCGAGTACCTGCTGGATCTCGCCGAGGCCACCGGCGAGCGGGAATTCCGCACCAGCGCAAGGGAGTTGGCCGATGTGATCACCGCCCGCTCCGCACTGCGGGACGGCCTGCTGGTCCTCCCCGACGAGACCGGCACCGGCTGCGCCGCCGGCTACGGCACCGGCACCGCAGGGCCGTTGGCCTTCCTGCTCCGGCTCCGCCACGGCGGCCCCCGGCTCTGGCTGGACCCGGTCTCCCCCGTTCGGCGGCAACTCCCCCACCACTCAAGCGGGGTGAGCGAGGCGTGAACGTGGCCACCCGCACCACCACCCAGGCCCTGCGCCGGCTGAGCTTCGCCTTCGCCGCCGACGGCAGCCACGCGGCCTGCCTGGCCTCGGCAGCCGACAGCGGCTGGTACGTGGAGAGTTGGCGCCTCCCGCCGGACGGTTCAGCGGCCGCGCCGGCCGCGCTGCCGCTGCCCGGCAACCGCTCGGAGAGCCTGCGTTCGCAGCTGGTCGCGCTGCCCGACGGCTCGGTGCTGGTCTGCCGGCACGACGGCGAGCGGCACGACCTGGTCCGCCTCTCGTACGGTGAGAACGGCACCGTGGAGGAGCAGTTGGCCACGCTCCGGATGCCCGGACTGCGCCTACTGGCGCTCCCGGTGCCGCCCGGCGCCGACCCGCGCACCCCGGTGGCGATCGCCCTCGGCACGGACACCCGCCCGGCGACCACCGCGTGGCTGGTCCGGGTGGACGGCAGCGAGCCGGTACGGGTCGCCGAGATCCCCGGCCTGCACGGCGGCGGCGCCTGGCTGGACCACGCGGGCGCGCTGCTCGCGCTGGACCGGGTGGCCGGCGGGCTGGTCCGCAGCGTGGTGCTGGACCTGCGCAGCGGCATCACGACCCCGCTGCTGGAGATCGGCGAGCACAGCAACGACCGGCTGGTGCTGTTCGACCCGGACAGCCGCTTCGCGATGGTGCGCAGCGACGCGCCCGGCACCGATCGGCTGGGCTGGGGCGTGCTGGGCGGCGGGGAGCCGCTGCGGTTCCCGGAACGCCTGCACGTCACGGGCATGTTCCTGCGGCCGGTCGCGCTTCGGCAGGCGGCGGACGGCCCCCGGGTCGCGGTGCAGATCGACCACGGCGCCGGGTCGGCGCTCGCCCTGTGGCGGCCCGGCGTCGGCCGGCTGGACCCGCTGCCGGTGCCGCCCGGGCGGCTGGGCGCGGTCGGGCACTGGGACGAGGCGGGACTGCGGATCCCGTACTCCTCCCCCGATCACCCGGCGGCGCTGGCCACCCTGGACGTGGACGCCCTGCTGGCGCACGGACCGGCTCCGGCAGGATCGGCCCCGATCCCGCTGCCGCTCCAACTCGCCCCGCTGGGCTCGGGATTGCCCGGCCCCTGGCGGGACACCGCACTGCCCTGGCAGCCCGGCGGACCGCGCAGCTCGCCCGCCCCGCCCGCCGGCTGGCGCCTGGACGGCAGCACCCCGCCCGGTGACGGCGGCCGCTGGCAGCCCGCGCAGAGCCTCGAACTCGCGGGCCCGGCAGGCCCCTTGGAGGCCGTGGTGTACGGCGGGGACGCCTGGCTGAGCAGCCCGCACCTGGTGCTGGCGCTGCACGGCGGACCGGCGGACGCCTGGCGGCTGGAGTTCGACCCGGCGCTGCAGCGGATGGCCGCCGAGGGTCTGGCCGTGGTCGCGCCCAACCAGCGCGGCTCCACCGGCTACGGGGTGCCGCACGCGCTGGCGATCCGGGGCGCCTGGGGCGGTCCGGACCTGGACGACGTGCTGTACCTGCTGGAGGGCATCGCCGGTCAGCGCGCTGCACTCGGCCTGGAACCGCCCGCCCTGTTCGGGGTCAGCTACGGCGCGTTCCTGGCCCTGCTGGCGGCCGCGCACGCCCCCGCCGAGCAGGTCGCCCGCTGTGCGGTGGTCGCACCGTTCCTGTCCGGCGCCCGGCTGCTCGCCGAAGCGGCGCCACCCGTACGGGCGTTGACCACCCGGCTCGGCGGCGGCGAGCCGGTCCTGGACGCCCGCGGTCCGCGCGACGTGCTCCAGCTGGCGCACCGGCTGAGCGCGCCGCTGCTGGTGGTGCACGGCAACCGGGACGAGGTGGTGCCGGTGAGCCAATCCCGTTCGCTGCGCCACGAGTTGCTGCGGATCGGGCGGGTCGAGGGCGCGGACTTCCGGTACGTCGAGGCGGCCGGCTCCGGACACGAGGTGCTCGCCGAGGAGGGCGCCGCCGTGCTGCACGAACTGCTGGCCGCGTTCCTGCGGACCGGCCGACCGGGCTGACCCCTCACCACACACACCACGGACTCCCGGGCCCACGGCGGCCCGGGGCACGACCCCCGGCGCGGCGGATGGAGGCCGCCCGGGGCGAACACCCGATGCCCGCAGGCAGATCGCCGCGGGCGCACCTCAAGGGGAGGATCCGACCATGGAGAACATGGTGGACTTCGAGACCGACCTCGCGGCGCTGCAGGACCTGCCGGAGACCGAGTCGGTCGAGCTGACCGGCCACGGCAGCGGCTGCCAGTACACCTGTCTCGTCCTGACCTGCCTGATCTTCACCAACAGCTGATCAGGTTCGGCCCACGGGTGCCGTCCCCGCCTGTCCGGACAGGCGGGGACGGCACCGGTCTTCCCGCACCGACTTCTCGCAGCTGGGTGCGGTCGGCCGCCGGGCGGCGAAGGCGTCGGTCAGCCACCCCGGGCGGGGCGGGACTCGCCCCACGAGGTCGATAGGATCTCGTCCGTCCCGGCCGTTATGGTGGCCGGGGCACGGGCCGCGATCACCGGCTGTGGCGCGTACCGAGCGCCCGATCGGGGACCCGACCGTGTGCCGCAGGCGCCGGGCGGGCGCCGATGACCTGCACCCTCCGCACGGAAGACGATTTCTCATGTCCGACACCCTCACCGACACCACCGGCCCCGCGATCACCGGGACCGACGCCGACGAGAAGACGGCCGAGGACACCGCGTCGCACGGTCGCCACCGCGGTGGCTCCGCCTCCGACGACACCCCCGGGGCCGACCCGCACGGCCGCCACCGCGCGGCCGGCGCCCAGGGCTGATCCCGAGGAACGACCGCACCCGCGAGGGCCCGCCGAGGACACATCCCGGCGGGCCCTCGCCCGTCATGGGCCCGGAAGAAGACAGAGCTAGCCGAGCGAGACCACCGTCCGCAGCGCCTCGCCGCCGCGCATCTGCTCGACCGCCAGGTTCACGTCCGCCAGCCCGACCCGGTGGGTGATCATCCCGTCGAGGTCGATCCGTCCGGCCCGCCACAGGTCCACGACCAGTCCGACGGTGCGGGCCACCGGCGCCCCGCCGTACAGCGAGGGCAGCAGCCGCTTCTCGTTGAAGAACAGCTCGCCCATGGCGAACTGCGCGAGGTCGTCCTGCGCGCCCGCGCCGATGACGACGACCGCGCCGCCGCGCCGGGCCGCGTCGTAGCCGGCCCGGACGGTGGCCGCGCGGCCGACCGCCTCGAAGACGTAGTCGAAGCCGCCGCCGGGCAGGCCCTTGGCGGCGGCCTTCAGCTCCTCGGGGGCGATCGCCTCGGTGGCGCCGAAGGCGAGTGCCCGCTCGCGGCGGGAGGCCACCGGGTCGACGACGGTGATCCGGGCGGCACCGCAGACCCGGGCACCCTGGACGGTGGCCACGCCGACGCCGCCCGCGCCGATCACCGCGACCGTGGAACCGGGTTCGACCCGGGCGGTGTTGACCGCGGCGCCGATGCCGGTGGTCACCCCGCAGCCGATGAGCGCGGCGGCCTCGTACGGGAGGTCGGCCGGCACCTTGATGACGGCGTCGGCGGCGACCACCACCTCCTCGGCGAAGGCACCGGTGCCGTAGAAGCCGGAGGCCTCGGTGCCGTCCTCGGCCAGCCGGAAGCCGGGCGCGCCGAGCCGCCGCAGGCTGGCGACGCACAGGTGGCCGCGGCCGCGCTCGCAGTGGGCGCAGCGGCCGCAGGGGGGCATCCAGCAGAGCACCACCCGGTCCCCGGGGGCGACGCCGGTCACGCCCTCGCCGACCTCGACGACGTCCCCGGCGCCCTCGTGCCCGGGGACGAACGGCGCGGGCTGCGGCAGGACGCCGCTCATCGCGGAGAGGTCCGAGTGACACAGGCTGGCGGCGCGCATCCGGACCCGTACGGTGCCCGGTCCGAAACCGACCGCGGTGACGTCCTCCCGGACGTCGAGGGTGTCCTGGCCGGTCTTGTGCAGAACGGCTGCGCGCATGGGGCTGCTCCCGGTGTGCCTCGGGTCAAGGGTCGGGGCGATTCTGGCACGGCCTCCGGCGGCTCACTGGAACGCGTTCCAGAACCACCCCGGACCACCCGCCCGACCAGCGGCTCCACGAAAACGCACTACACGCGCACCACCGGCGCGCCATCATCTCCGACGTGGCCACATCCATCGAGACACCCTCCGGCATACCCGCCCACGGCGGGCCCTGCCCCCGCTGTCGCGCCGCCCTGACCGACGACCCGCGCTTCGTCGCCTGGTGCCCGGCCTGCGACTGGAACCTCGTCCCCGGTCAGGACCGCGCCCCCGAGCCAACCCGGCGGGAACGGGCGGCGGCCGACCGCACCGACCGGCTGTTCGAGGAACAGGCCGCCGGAGGCGCTTCCCCCACCGCTCGCCTCGACTGGCTGCTCGCCTCCGCCGCCGCCGGTCTGGTCCACCTCGTCACCGTCGGCCTGTGCTGCCTGGCGCTCTGGCTGCTCGTCACCGGGAACGTCGTGCAGCGCTGCACCGGCGCGATGCTGCTGGTGTTCGTCGTCACCCTGCGGCCCCGGCTCGGGCGGCTGCCGCGCGACGAGAACTGCCTCGGCCGCGACCGGGCGCCCGCGTTGTACGGACTGGCCGACCGGGTGGCCGCCGAGGTCGGTGCCGTGCCGGTGGCCGTCATCCAGGTCACCGACGAGTTCAACGCCTCGTACGGGCTGGTCGGGCTGCGCCGCCGGCCCGTCCTCTGGCTGGGCCTACCGCTGTGGGAGGTGCTGGACGACCGGCAGCGGATCGCCCTGCTCGGCCACGAGTTCGGACACCACGTCAACGGCGACCCCCGGCGCTCGTTCTGGCTGCACAGCGCGATGTCGGCGCTCTCGGGCTGGTACGACATGGCCCGCCCGGGCCATGTCTGGGGCCAGCGGCGAGCCGACGAGCTCTCGCTGCTGATCCGAGCCGGCGCGGTCCTCGGCCGGATGGTGCTGCGGGCCGTCGCCTGGCTGTTGCTCCAGGGCCTGCGGCTGTTCGACCGGCTCACCTCCCGGGCCGGCCAGCAGGCGGAGTACCGCGCGGACGCCCTCGCCGTCCGGGTGGGCGGCAGCGAGGCGGCCCGGGGGATGCTCTCGGTGCTGCTGCTCGACAACGCGGTGGGTACCGCGATCAACCGGGTCCGGGCGGAGGAGCGGCAGCGTCCCCGGGTGGTCCGCTCGCGGAAGCGCCGGAGCGAGGACGGTCCCGAGCGAACCGCCCAGGAGCAGGCCACCCCGGACCTGCTCTGGGAGCGGGTGCGCGAGCACCTCGCCTCCGTCCCCGCCGTGGAGCAGGAGCGGTTGCAGCGGCTCAGCGCCCGCGACCGTACCGCCGTGGACGGTTCGCATCCGCCGACCCACCTGCGGATCGCCCTGGTCGACCGGTCCGGGGCCCGGCCCGCCGCCGTCACCGCCACCGCCACCGAGGTCGGGGCGATCGCCGCCGAGCTGGCCCCGTACCGGGCCCGGATCGCCGCCGAGTTCCTCACCGGCTGACGGCACCGGCCCACCGCACCCGCTGATCGGACCGGCGACCCGGCACCGTCGCCGCGGCTACCGTCGAGTAGGGTCCGAGCACGTCCGTCCGCCGTCCGAACCCGAGGAGCACCGCATGTCCGACCTGCTGGAGGGCGCCCGTCCGGCGCCGGAGGTGCTGGCGGCGTTCGAGGCGGCCACCGGGTTCATGCCGGTGGACGAGGGGCTCGCGCTGTACGCGGCGGCGGTGGCGGCGGCCCGGCGCACCGGGCTGCCGGTGCTGGAGATCGGCACCTACTGCGGGCGCTCGGCGGTCCTGCTGGCGGCCGCGGCCCGGGAGGCCGGGACGGTCGCGCTGACCGTGGACCACCACCGCGGCTCGGAGGAGCAGCAGCCCGGCTGGGAGTACCACGACCCGACCCTGGTGGACCCGGAGGTCGGGCGGATGGACACCCTGCCCCGGTTCCGTCGCACCCTGCACGCCGCCGGGCTGGAGGAGCACGTGGTCGCGCTGGTCGGCCGCTCGCCGCAGATCGCCGCGCTGTGGGGCCGGCCGCTGGCCCTGGTCTTCATCGACGGCGGGCACACCGACGAGCACGCCACCGGCGACTACGAGGGCTGGGCACCGCACCTGGCGCCGGAGGGCCTGCTGGTGGTGCACGACGTGTTCCCGGACCCGGCGGACGGCGGCCAGGCCCCGTACCGGGTGTACCTGCGGGCGCTGGCCGAGGGCTTCGAGGAGGTCTCGGTGACCGGCTCGCTGCGCGTGCTGCGCCGGACCGCCGCCTGACCGACCCGGACCGGCCCTGACGGCCCCGCCCCGACCGCCCCGACCGCCCCGACCACCCCGCGAGATCGCCCCCACAGCCCCGCCCGGATGCTCTAACGTCGTGCCGGGGCTGTCGGGCGCGTGCTCGAACGGTACGGTGGCCGCGCAGCACCAGGCAGCTGCGGCACGGGCGGCAGCACCAGGCAGAGCATCGGCGGACGGTGGGGGCTAGCGGCACATGACGGACCAGCACAACACCGCTCCGGCGGTCTGGGACCCGACCGCGCGCGGCGGCGCGGGCGGCTGGGTCCGCAATCCGCAGCACCCGGACGCCGGGTCCGCCCCCGGCGAACCGCCGGCGCCCCCCACCGCGGGCGCGGTCGGCGATCAGGGACCGCCGCTGGGCGCCCGCCCGTACCTGTCCACCGCCCCGGGCTTCGGCCCGCCGCCGGACATGTCGGCACCGGCCCCCGCGCCCACCCCGATGCCCACCCCGATGCCCGCCACGGAACCGGGCCCCGGGGCGCCCACCACCGCCCTCCCCCGGGTCGCCCCGCCGCCCCCGGGCGCCCCGCCCTCGGCGGGCCCGCCCGCGCCCACGCCGTTCCCCTCCCACGCGACCCCGCAGGACCGCGGCTCCCAGGGCGGGCAGCTCCCGGGCCCCGGCTACGTCTACCCGCCGCCGCCCACGGCCGGCCCGTACCAGCAGGCCCCGTTCCAGCAGCCCCCGTACCCCGCCCAGCCGGACTACCCGACCGCCCAGCCGCTCGACGACGAGGACGAGGACGACCGGGACCGCCCGGCCGACCGCAGGACCCCGCTGCTGATCGGCTTCGCGGTGCTGCTGGTCCTGGCGGTCGGCGGCGGCCTGCTGTACGCGACCACCGGCAACGACGGCGGCAAGAACGACCAGGCCGCGCCCGCCCCTTCGGCCGCCACCACGACCGACTCCGGCAACCCGCCGCCCGCCCCCGCGCCCACCGGTACGGACGCCGCGCCGAGCGCCACGGCCACGCCCTCCGGTTCGCCCTCCCCGACCGCGACCGGCGCCGGCCCCAACGCCAAGGCCCAGGCCCAGGCACTGGACGCCCTGCTCACCGAGGGCGGGAACGCCCGGGCCCAGATCGGCAACGCGGTGGCCAAGGTGACCAGTTGCCCCGCGAAGGCCGACATCGAGAGCGCGGCGCAGGTCTTCGACGGCGGTGCCAAGCAGCGCGACGGCCTGCTGGGCAAGCTCGGCAAGCTGAGCGTCACGGACCTGCCGGGCGGCACGGACGCGGTGAACTCGCTCAAGTCCGCCTGGCAGTTGTCCGCCGACGTCGACCGGGCGTACGCGAGCTGGGCGCGCGCCGTCGTCGCCCAGGGCTGCTCCGGCACCGCGCCGAGCACGGCGGACAAGAAGCACGCGGACGAACTCAACCCGCAGGCCACCCAGGCGAAGAACGACTTCCTGAACAAGTGGAAGCCGATCGCGACCACTTACGGTCTCACCCCGCCCACCTCGGACAGGATCTGAACCACCCGTGACCGGCCCGACCTCCCGACCGCCCCGCCGTTCCGCCCTGCTGCGCGCCACCACCGTGGTGGCCGCGGTCGTACCGCTGTGCACGGCGGGCTGGTTCGGCTGGCGGGCCCTGGACGACTCCGGCCCGGCGGGCGCCTCGGCCGCCGCGTCGCCGGGCGCCGTCGTCTCCACCAGCCAGGCCCCGGCCACCCCGATGGCGCCGCCGGCCGGCAGCACCCCGACGGGCGCCACGCCGACGGGCACGCCCACCGAGACGTCGACCCCCACCGCGGAAACCCCCACCCCGGAGACCCCCACCGCGGCGCCCCCCGCCGACCTCACCGGCCGCACCATCGTGCTCGACCCCGGCCACAACCCCGGCAACTTCGCCCACCCCACCGAGATCAACCGTCAGGTCGACATCGGCAACGCCCACAAGGAGTGCGACACCACCGGCACCGAGACCGACGCCGGCTACACCGAGGCCGACTACACCCTGGACGTCACCCGCCGGGCCCGCGCCCTGCTGACCGCCCGGGGCGCCAAGGTGGTGTTCACCCAGGACGGTGACCGCCCCTGGGGCCCGTGCGTGGACGAGCGCGCCAGGGCGGGCGCCGACGCGCACGCCGACGTCGCGGTCTCGGTGCACGGCGACGGCGGTCCGGCGAGCGGCAGCGGCTTCCACGTGATCATGCCCGCCAGGGTGGTCGCCGGCAAGGCGGACAACTCCGCGATCGTCGAACCCTCGCACCGCCTCGGCCTGCTGCTGCGCGACCGCTTCCACGCCGCGACCGGCGAGCCGTACGCCGACTACGTCGCGGACGAGGGCCTGGACACCCGCTCCGACCTGGGCGGCCTCAACCTCTCCGCGGTTCCCAAGGTGTTCATCGAGTGCGGTAACATGCGCAACTCCGCGGACGCCCGACGGATGACGGACCCTCAGTGGCGGCAGCAGGCCGCCCAGGGGATCGCCGACGCGCTGACCGCCTTCCTGACCACGCACTGAGCGGGCCCGGCAAGGGAGTTGGGACGGGCGGGCCCGGTGGACGACGCACCACCGGGCCCGCACGGTTTGCAACGACTTCGACCCGTTCCCGGTCCCGCCGTGCACCGGCAGGACGGTTGGGCCTAGGCTTCTGGTCCGTTCGGGAGTTTCGGCCGGTCAGCCCGACCGCGCGAAGCACCGTCCACGACACGTCAACGAGGGGAACGTAAGTGAATCTGCGCGCTCTCACCAGGGGAGACGCCGCCGTCGCAGGCGCGGCCGTCCTGCTGTTCATCGCCTCCTTCCTGCCTTACTGGTCCGTGGACTGCAGCGGCCGGTACTGCGGGAACACCTCGCAGAACGCGTGGAGCACCGAGCTGTTCCCCATCCTGCCCTCGATCTACCTGCTGGGCATCGCCGCCGCCGTCCTGATCCTGGTGCAGCGCTTCCAGGGCCCCGCCGCCGCCAACCGCCAGGTGCTCGGCCTGCGGCTGGACCAGTGGGGCATCGCGTTCGCCGTCGCGGCGCTGTGGACCTCGATCTGGGCGCTGGGCGGCGGCCCGTCGATCCCCGGCTACGGCCACGGCTTCGGCGCCTGGCTCGGCCTCATCTCGCTGATCGTGCTGGCCGGTGCGGCCGCGGCCGCGCCGCTGGTGCCCGCGCTGAAGGCCCCGCTGGTCACCGACCGCCCGGCCGCCGGCCCGTACCAGGGCGGCTACCCGATGCCGGGTCAGCCCGGTCACCCGGGTGCCCCCGGTCAGCCCGGCCAGTACGGCTACCCGGGCCAGGCCCACGACCCGGCCTTCGGCGCCCAGCCGGTCCCCGGCGGGTACGGCTACCCGGCCGCCGGCCAGCCGGTGCAGCCGCATGACGCCGGCGCCCCGGCCCCGCAGCCGACCCCGGCCGCCGCCCAGCAGCCGGCCGCCCCGGCGGCGGACTTCCAGCCGTTCTGGTTCGCCGTCCCGGCCCCGCGCCAGCTGGCCCCGAAGGACAACCCGGCCGGCGCCCCGGTCGGCGAGCTCGTGCCGGGCACCTGGTACCTGGCCGTCGAGCAGCGCGGCGCGGCCCTGGTCGCCCAGCTGGCGGACGGCACCCAGGGCGTGCTGGCCGACACCGCGGGCATCCAGCGCGGCTGACGCCCGTCGAGCACGCCGAAGGGGCGGGACCGGATCACCGGTCCCGCCCCTTCGGTCTTCGTGGGCTCAGCAGCAGTCCTGGACCACCAGCCCGGCGGGCAGCTGCTCCCCGCCGAAGACCGCGACGGTCGCCGGGTCCCCGCCGAGCGCGGCCACCGCGAGCAGCAGCGCCCCGGCCGTCCAGGTGGTGCGCTCCTCGGGCCAGATCGCGTCGTCCTCGAAGACGTACCCGGTCCAGTACGAGCCGTCCTGGTGCCGCAGGTGCTTCTGGATCCAGCGCAGGATGTCCACCGCGCGGTCGGACTGGCCGATCGCCCAGAGCGCGAGGGCCAGTTCGGCGCTCTCCCCGCCGGTCACCCACGGGCGGTCGCTGACGCAGCGCACGCCGAGGCCGGGGACGACGAAGCGGTCCCAGTCCCGCTCGATCCGGGCCAGCGCCGCGTCGCCGCGCAGGCCGGTGCCGAGCACCGGGTAGTACCAGTCCATCGAGTAGCGGCCCTTGTCCAGGAACCGCTCGGGGTGGTGGGCGATGGCGTGCCGCAGCCGGCCTGCCGCGAGCTCCCAGTCGGGCTGCGGCTCCTCCAGGTAGTCGGCGATGGCCAGGCCGCAGCGCAGCGCGTGCAGGATGCTGGACGAGCCGGTGAGCAGCGCCTCCCCGGTCGCGGCGCCGTCCTCGTCGACCCGCCAGGCGATCGGGCCGTCGGGCAGCCGCAGGCCGACGATGAAGTCCAGCGCCCGCCGGACCACCGGCCAGATCCACTCCAGGAAGGCGTCGTCGCCGGCGCTGAGGTGGTGGTGCCAGACCCCGACCGCGATGTACGCGCAGAAGTTGCTCTCCTTGGCCCGGTCGGTGACCACGCCGTCGGTGTACGCGGCGTACCAGGAACCGTCCGGGTTCTGCTGCGCGGCGAGCCAGCGGTAGGCGGCCTCGGCGGCGGCGTGCTCGCCGGCGGTGTCGAGGGCCATCGCGGCCTCGGTGTGGTCCCACGGGTCGAGGTGGTGGCCGGCGAACCACGGGATGGCGCCGTCGGGGCGCTGCTCGGCCAGGATGCTGCGGACGGTGTCGGCCGCCTGCTCGGCGTCCAGCACCCCGTCGAGCAGCAGCACCTCGGGGACGGCGGGGGTCATGCGCCCGCCTGCCCGGGCTCCGTGCGGTTCGGCTTGGCGGCGTAGGCGACGAAGCTCTTGCCGATGACCGGGTTGAGCGCCTTCTCGGCGGCCCTGGTGAGGGTGCTGATCACCGGGGTCCCGACGATGTCCCAGACCAGCAGCTGGTGGTACGCCTTGACCGGCAGCGCCTTGTCGTTGTCCACGCCGACGGCGCACTTGATCCACCAGTACGGCGAGTGCAGCGCGTGCGCGTGGTGGGTGCCGTACGGCTCCAGGCCGGCGTCCTTGAGCTTGCCGAGCAGCTCGTCACCCCGGTAGATCCGGATGTGACCGCCCTCGACCTCGTGGTACTCGTCGGACAGCGCCCAGCAGATCTTCTCCGGCAGCCAGCGCGGCACGGTGACGGCGAGCAGGCCGCCCGGCTTGAGGACGCGGAACATCTCGTTGAGCACGCCCTTGTCGTCGGGTATGTGCTCCATCACCTCGGAGATGATGATCTTGTCGAAGTACTCGTCCTCGAACGGCAGCGCCAGCGCGTTGCCCTCCATCGCGACCGCCGACGCGCCCTCGGGGGCCTCGCCGGCCAGCTCCATCGCGGCGAACCACTTCTTGACCTCGGCGATCTCCTCGGCGTTCTGGTCGAGGGCGATCACGTTGGCGCCGCGGCGGTAGCACTCGAACGCGTGCCGGCCCCCGCCGCAGCCCAGGTCGAGCACCCGGTCGCCGGGGGCGAGCGGGAAGCGCGAGAAATCGACGGTCAGCACTGCAGGGCTCCCATTCCTATTGCAACCAAGCGTTTCCGACGTTTCGTCAGCACGCTTCGCCAGAAGGCTTCGTCAGAAGGCTTCGTCAGGTGACTCGCCTGATGCCCGGGGCGCGCCGCGCCCGAGCCGCGCCGCTCAGGGCACGTACCGGTCAGGGCACGTACCGCCAGCCCGGCCCGGAGCGGGCCCGGGCGCCGACACCGGTGGCGATCGCCGCCCGGTACGCGTCGGCGGTCAGCTCGGCGGCCCGCTCCCAGGTGAACCGGGCCAGCACCCGCTCGCGGCCGGCCGCGCCGAGCTCGGCGCGCAGCCGCGGGTCGTCCAGCAGCCGGCCGAGCGCGGCGGCCAGCGCGTCCGCCTCCCCCGGCGGCACGGCCAGGCAGGTCTCGCCGTCCGGCCCGGCCACCTCGGGGATCGCCCCGCCGGTGGTCGCGACCAGCGGGGTGCCGGTGGCCATCGCCTCGGCGGCGGGCAGCGAGAAGCCCTCGTACAGCGAGGGGACGCAGGCCACCTCGGCGGAGCGGTACAGGTCGACCAGCTCCCGGTCGGTCAGTCCGGTGCGGAACTCGATGTGCTCCGCCAGCCCGAAGCGGCGCACCGCCTCGGCCACCGGCCCGTCCTCCTTCTGCGGCTTGCCGACCACCACCAGGTGGGCCTCCCGCTCGGTGCGGACCTTGGCCAGCGCCTCGACCAGGAAGACCAGGCCCTTGAGCGGCACGTCCGCGCTGGAGGTGGTGACGATCCGGCCGGGGACCCGCTCGATCTCCGCGGAGGGCGACCAGAGCCGGGTGTCGGCGCCGATCGGCACCACCGAGATCGCGCCGGGGGCGGCGCCCAGGTGCTCGGCGATCTCGCGCTGCGAGGTGCCGGAGACGGTGATCACGTGGTCCAGCCGGGCCGCGACCCGGCGCTGCATCCGGGTGAAGGCGTACCAGCGGCGCAGCGAGAGCCGCTTCGCCCTCGTGGTGGCCGCGTCCAGCTCCAACTGCCGGTCGACGGTGATCGGGTGATGGATCGTGGTGACCAGCGGGAAGCCGTGCCGGGCCAGGCCCAGCAGGCCGTAGCCGAGGGTCTGGTTGTCGTGCACCACGTCGTAGCGGCCCTTGTGCCGGGCCAGGTACTGACGGGCGCGCAGCGAGAAGGTGAGCGGCTCGGGGAAGCCTCCGGTGCGCATGGTGGCGAACTCCAGCACGTCCACCGGCCCGCGGAACTCGTGCCGGGCGGGGGTGCGGAAGGGGTCGTCGGCGCGGTAGAGGTCCAGACTGGGCAGCTCGAC
Organism: Kitasatospora sp. NPDC001683; assembly: GCF_053596495.1. NCBI lineage: Bacteria > Bacillati > Actinomycetota > Actinomycetes > Kitasatosporales > Streptomycetaceae > Kitasatospora > Kitasatospora sp. NPDC001683. The sequence goes on along the minus strand of NZ_JBSFGK010000008.1, from coordinate 119,335 downwards.
CAGGCGGACCGTTCCGGGGCCCTCGACCTCGTCCAGCACGGGGTAGGGCTGGGCGCCGATCACGTCCACGTGGTGGCCGAGCCTGGCCAGCTCACGGGAGAGGTGCCGTACGTACACGCCCTGGCCGCCGCAGAACGGGTCCCCGCGGTATGACAGCAGGGCAATCCGCAGCGGGTGCGCGGTCATCCTCGGCCCTCATCTCTGGCTGCTATCGGTGCGAGCGGCCCCAACGGTGGCGCCGGTCGCTAAAGTAGATCAGGTTTCAGTGGCTGTGGAACTCGTCATCGACCGTGTGAACAATGAGAGACCTCGAAGATACCGGCCCGTAGCTTTCGCTCAGGAGCCAGGGCTGGTGATTCCCGCCACGCGCCCGCCCCGACCGACCGCGGGTCGCCTTCGGGTCGACCTTTCTGGAGCACGCCGCCACCCACGCGCCCCCGGGAGCACCCTTGCCGTCGCCGACCACGTCCGTGAGCCCCGCCACCCCTCCGCAGGGCGAGCCGCCGCTGTCCGCGCGCCAGGCCGAACGGCGCCGCCGGATCCTGCGGGCCGCCACCGCGCTGGCCGCCCGCGGCGGGTACGAGGCGGTGCAGATGCGGGAGGTCGCGGAGAGCGCACAGGTCGCCCTCGGGACGCTGTACCGGTACTTCCCCTCCAAGGTCCACCTGCTGGTCGCGGTCATGCTGGAGCAGCTGCAGGAGCTCCAGGAGCACATCCGGCGGCACCCGCCCACCGACCGGGAGCCGGCGCCGAGGGTCGCCGACACCCTCACCCGGGCCTTCCACGCGCTCCAGCGCGAGCCGCTGCTGGCCGAGGCGATGGTCCGCGCGATGTGCTTCGCGGACCGCTCGGTCGGTACCGAGGTGGACCTGGTCAGCGCCGCCACCGGACAGCTCATCCTGGACGCGATCGGCCAGTCCGGACCGCCCAGCGAGAGCCAGCGGGCGGCCGTCCGGGTGATCGAGCACACCTGGCACTCGGCCCTGGTCGCCTGGCTCTCCGGACGCGCCTCGATCGCCGAGGTCCGGGCCGACCTGCACACCGCGGCGCGGCTGCTGACCCTGCCGTGACGGGCCCGATGACTGGAACGTGTTCCTGCTGAGCCGGTCCGCGGGCCGCGGCCCGGCGGTTAGAGTCGACGGGCAGCACAACTCCATCCCGCTCCTCCCCCGGGGGAAGCCGGTGCGAATCCGGCACTGACCCGCAACCGTGAGCCCCACCGCGCTCCCGCGCGCCGGGCGAGTCGGAGCACCCGGGGAGGGACGAGCGGCGAGCCGGACGCCCGCGCCCGGCACCCGTCGAGGACTACGGAACGGCCCCGCCCGGGCCCCCACCGCTCACCGAAAGGCACACCCGCACCATGCTGACCGCCGCCCGCCTGGGCGCCGCCGCCCTGTCCGCCGCGCTGCTGGCCGGCGTCGCCGCCGGACCGGCCCTCGCCGACGGCCCGTCGCCGTCGGCTCCCCTGCCCGAGGGCCTGTACGGCAAGAGCGACCCGACCTACGACGGCGTCTGGCGGCAGTCCCTCGCGCTCACCGCGCTGGCGGCGGACAAGATCACCCCGGCCGACTCGGCGGTGGCGTGGCTCACCGGGCAGCAGTGCGAGGACGGCGGCTGGCCCTCCTACCGGGCCGCCGGCGCGGCCTGTGACGCCAAGACCGAGGACAGCAACGCCACCGCCGTCGCCATCCAGGCCCTGGTCGCGCTCGGCGGGCACCAGCCGGCCGTCGACAAGGGCGTGCAGTGGCTCAAGGCCAACCAGAACGCCGACGGCAGCTGGCCCTACAACCCCGGCAACCCGGGCGACGCCAACTCCACCGGACTCGCCGTCAACGCGCTGTTCGCGGCCCGCACCGACCCGGCGAGCGCCGCCAAGCCGGGCAGCGGCGGCGCCGCGGCCGGCAAGAACGCCTTCGACGGCCTCGCCCGCTTCCAGCTCGGCTGCACCGCCCCCGCCGACCAGCGCGGCGCCTTCGCCTACCAGCCCGACCCGGCCGCCGGCACCCTCGCCCCCAACACCCTGGCCAGTGCCCAGGCCGCCCTCGCCGCCGCAGGCGGACACCTGCCGGTCGCCACCTCGGTGCGCGCCGACGAGCCCCCCAAGGCCCTCGCCTGCGCCGACGGCTCCGCGCCGGCCACCATTCCGCACGCCGAGTCGGGCGAAGCGGTCGGCGCCTACCTCACCGCGCAGCTCGCGGCCGGCGGCGAGCACCTCACCCTCACCACTCCGGGCGCCGACCCCAAGCCCGACCACACCGCCACCGCCTGGGCCGCCCTGGCCCTGATCCAGAACGGCCACCCCGAGCAGGCCACCGACGCCGTGGACTGGCTCGAGGGGCAGCGCGCCGCCTGGACCAAGAACGGCACCGACGCCGCCGCCACCGCCAGCCTCCTCCTGGTCTCCCAGGCCGCCCACCGCTCCACCACCGACCTCACCCACCAGCTCACCGCCCTCGGCCCGGCCCCGAAGGGTGGCGCCTCCCCGGCGGACGCCACCCCGGTGAAGAAGAAGAGAGACGGCATGGGCCAGTTCTGGCTGATCATCGTCGGCCTCCTCATCGGCATCGGCGGCGGCCTCCTGCTCAGCCTCCAGCGCAAGCGCAACCCGAACCTCTGATGGTCTCCGCCCCTGACGCCCGGCCGGGCGGAGCTTCGACCCTGCCCGGCGGCTGCGCGGCAACGCGTGGCCGGCAAGCATCGGGTGGCCGGGCCGCTGACCAGCCCTGCCGGCACACCACCGAGCCGCCCACACCCGATGCGAGCGGCGAGGCCGTCGAGGCGCAGCCCGCGTCGGCCTCGGGCCACGTCGACGTCGGCCCGCCCCGGCACCGCCACATCGCCGCCGGGCCCGCCCACCATCGCGCCCCGGCCGTGGCCCGGCGCCCACGCCGGGCCCTGGGGGCCGTCCTCCTCGGGGCGCTGGTGCTGCTCGTCGCCGCCGCGCCCGCGCAGGCGGCCGGGTACCGGTACTGGTCGTTCTGGCGCGGGGCCGACGGCGGGGCGTGGACGTACCAGCAGCAGGGGCCCGCGATCGCCGTGCCGCCGGACGGGGCGGTGGACGGATGGCGGTTCGCCGTCAGCCCGGACGGCGGGCAGGACGCCGCGAAGCCGCGCGCGACGGCCCGGTTCGACGAGATCTGCGCCGGCACGCCCGCCCAGGACGGCCGCAAGCGGGTCGCCGTGGTGCTGGACTTCGGGACGGCCGAGGACGCCGGGACGGCCGCCACGCAGCCGCCCGGGCAGCGGACGGCCTGCGCCGGCGTCGCGCCGCGCGCCACCTCGGCCGAGGTGCTGGCCGCCGTCGCCCCGCCGCTGCGCTACGACTCCAACGGCCTGCTGTGCGCCATCGCCGGGTACCCGAAGGCGGGTTGCGGCGACCAGGTGGACGCCGCCGCAGGGGCCGCCGAGGCCAACCCTCCCGCCGGCCACGGCAGCGGCCCGGACGTCGGCCCGGTCGCCGGCGGTGCACTGGTCGCCGTCCTCGCCGGTGGCGCCGTCTGGCAGGCGCGCCGCCGCCGTCACTCCTAATCCCCTTCCAGGACGGATCCGTGAGCAGCCCTGCCCGTAGCACCCGACCGCCCATCGGTCCGCGCCAACTGCACCCCGGGGCCTGGTGGTTGTGGGCGCTCGGGCTCGGCGTGGCGGCGACCCGCACCACCAATCCGGTGATCCTGCTGCTGCTCGCCGCGACCGCCGGCTACGTGGTCGCGGCGCGCCGCGGCGATGCGCCCTGGTCGCGTTCGTACGGGGCGTTCCTGCGGCTCGGACTGCTGGTGCTCGGCATCCGGCTGGTGTTCGCCGTGCTGCTCGGCTCGCCGGTCCCCGGCACCCACGTGCTGTTCGCCCTGCCCGAACTCCCGCTCCCCGCCTGGGCGCAGGGGGTGCGGATCGGCGGGCGGGTCACGCTCGAGGGCCTGCTCTCGGCGCTGTACGACGGGCTGCGCCTGGCCACCCTGCTGGTCTGCGTCGGCGCCGCCAACTCGCTGGCCAGCCCGGCACGCCTGCTGCGCGCCCTGCCCGGCGCGCTCTACGAGGCGGGCGTGGCCGTGGTCGTGGCGATGACCTTCGCGCCGAACCTGGTCGCCGACGTCCGCCGGCTGCGCGCCGCCCGCCGGCTCCGGGGCCGTACGGACAGGGGCGTCGCCGCCGTCCTGAGCATCGGACTCCCGGTCCTGGAAGGCGCGTTGGAGCGGTCGATCGCACTGGCGGCGGCGATGGACACCCGCGGCTTCGGCCGCACCGCCGACGTCCCGCGCCGGCTCGCCCGGGTGACCGCCGCGCTCACCCTGGCCGGACTGCTCGGGGTCTGCCTGGCCGCGTACGGGCTGCTCAGCGCCGACGGCACCGACTGGGCGCTTCCGGTGCTGCTGCTCGGCCTGGCCGCCGCGTTCGCCGGGCTGCTGCTCGGCGGCCGACGATCCGCCAGATCTCGCTACCGGCCGGACCCCTGGGCGCTGCCCGAGTGGATGACCGCCGGGTCCGGCGCCGCCGCGGCCGCCCTGGTGGGCTACCTCGCCGCCCGGGATCCGGCCGCCTTCGCCCCCACCGTCGTCCCGCCGACCGTTCCCGTGCTGCCGCTGGCCGCCGTACTGGCCGTACTCCTCGGCCTGGTACCGGCGTTCGCCGCCCCGACCCCGCCCCGGAGGGCATCGTGATCACCTTCGAGCAGGTCTCCGTCCGGTACGCGGACGCGGCCGAACCGGTTCTCTCGAACGTCGATCTCACCGTTCCCGAGGGCGAACTCTGCCTGCTGGTGGGCCCGTCGGGCTCCGGCAAGTCCACCCTGCTGGGGACGGTCAGCGGGCTGGTCCCGCACTTCACCGGCGGGGTGCTGCACGGCCGGGTCACCGTCGGCGGCCGGGACACCCGCGAGCACCGTCCGCGCGAACTCGCCGACCTGGTCGGCACGGTGGGCCAGGACCCGCTGGCGCACTTCGTCACCGACACCGTCGAGGACGAACTCGCCTACGGCATGGAGTCCCTGGGCCTGCCGGGCGACGTCATGCGGCGCCGGGTGGAGGAGACGCTCGACCTGCTCGGCCTCGCCGACCTGCGCGACCGCGCCCTGAACTCCCTCTCCGGCGGCCAGCAGCAGCGCGTCGCGATCGGCTCGGTGCTCACCGTGCACCCGCGCGTGCTGGTGCTGGACGAACCCACCTCGGCGCTGGACCCGGGCGCGGCCGAGGAAGTGCTGGCCGTCCTGCAGCGACTGGTGCACGATCTCGGCACCACCGTGCTGATGGCCGAGCACCGGCTGGAGCGGGTCGTCCAGTACGCCGACCAGGTGCTGCTGCTGACCCCGGGCACCGAACCGGTGCTGGGCGAACCCGCCGAGGTGATGGCGCACTCCCCCGTGCACCCGCCGGTGGTCGGCCTCGGCCGGCTCGCCGGCTGGCGGCCGCTGCCGCTGTCCGTGCGCGACGCCCGCCGCAAGGCTTCGGGGCTGCGGGAGCGGCTCGACGGCCGGATACCCGTTCGCGCCGACGTTCCGGACGGTGCGCCGATCGCCGTCACCGACCGCCTGGCGGTACGGCGCGGCCCGGTCCAGGCCCTGCGCGGGGTCGACCTCGCGCTGCGCCCCGGCGAGATCACCGCCCTGATGGGCCGCAACGGCGCCGGCAAGTCCACCCTGCTCGGCACCCTGGTCGGCCTGCACGCCCCCACCTCCGGCAGCGTCACCGTCGGCGGCCGCACCCCGCACCGCACCCGCCCCGCCGAACTGATCCGGCACGTCGGCCTCGTCCCCCAGGACCCGCGCGACCTGCTGTACGGCGAGACCGTCGCCGCCGAGTGCGCCGCCGCGGACGCGGACGCCGGCGCTCCCGCCGGCTCCTGCCGCGCCCTGGCGGAACGCCTGCTGCCCGGCATCGCCGACGCCACCCACCCCCGCGACCTCTCCGAGGGCCAGCGGCTCACCCTCGCCCTCGCCGTCGTCCTCACCGCCCGGCCCCCACTGCTGCTCCTGGACGAGCCGACCCGCGGCCTGGACTACGCCGCCAAGGCCCGGCTGGTGGAGATCCTGCGCTCGCTGGCCGCCGAGGGCCACGCCGTGCTGCTGGCGACCCACGACGTCGAGCTGGCCGCCGAGCTGGCGCACCGCACGCTGATCCTGGCCGAGGGCGAGCTCGTCGCGGACGGGCCGACGGCGGAGGTGGTGGTCTCCTCGCCCGCGTTCGCGCCGCAGGTCGCCAAGGTGCTGGCGCCGGGGCCGTGGCTCACCGTCCAGCAGGTCGCGAAGGCGCTGAGCGCATGAGCGGCCGTCCCGTCCCGCTCGGGCGCCGGTCCGTCGCGGCGCTCCTGCTCGTCTCCTCCGTCGGCGTGACGGCCTTCGGCTGGCCGCTGCTCGCCTCCACCAGGTCGGCCCTGGTCGGCCACTCCGCCGACGCGCCGTGGCTGTTCGCCCTGCTGCTTCCCCTGCTGCTCGCCGTCGTCATCGCCCAGATCTCCGAGGGGCGTTCGGCGGGCGGCGGGGCGCCGGGGTTGGACGCCAAGTCGGTGGCGCTGCTGGGGGTTCTGGCGGCGGCGGGCGCGGCCCTGCGCCCGCTGGGGGCAGGGACGGCGGGCCTGGAGCCGATGTTCTTCCTGATGGTCCTCTCCGGCCGGGTCCTCGGCCCCGGCTTCGGCTTCGTGCTGGGTTCGCTGTCGATGTTCGCCTCCGCGCTGCTCACGGGCGGGGTCGGGCCGTGGCTGCCGTTCCAGATGCTCGCCATGGGCTGGGTCTGCCTCGGCGCGGGCCTGCTGCCGGGCGCCGCCACGGTGCGCGGCCGCCGCGAACTCCTCCTGCTGGCCGGCTACGGCGCGCTCGCCTCGGTTCTGTACGGCACGATCATGAACCTCCAGGGCTGGCCGTACATCGGCGGGATGGCCGGCTCGATCTCCTTCGTCCCGGGTGATCCGCTGCCCGCCAACCTGGTCCGCTTCGGCGCCTACTGCCTGACCACGTCCCTGGGTTGGGACCTCCCGCGCGCCGTGCTGACCGTCGTCCTGTGCCTCACCCTCGGCAGGCCAGTGCTGCGCGCCCTGCGCCGCACGACCCGCCGCGCGGCCTTCGACGCACCGATCGACTTCCGTCCACCGTCGGCCGGGTGAACCGCCACCGCCGGGGTGGACGGCGGCCGGGTGGAACGACGCCGCCGGGCCCCCGCTTGCCGGCGCGGGCCCGGCGACGACGGCTTGCGAGGGTCAGATCAGGCCCTTGGCCGCGTCTCCGGCCGGGAAGGGCTGCATGACCGCGACGTCGAGGGGCTCGGCGAGCGTGTCGCCGATGGCGGCCGCGATGGCGGCCAGCGAAGCGCCCGCGCTGTGGGCGTCGAGGCTGGCCTGGTCGGTCCACTTCTCCACCACGGTGACGCGGTCGGGCCCGGCGTGGACGGCGTAGAGCTCGCAGCCGGGCTCGGCGTGGACCTCGGGGGAGTGCTTCTCGAAGGCGGCCAGGACCTCTTCGCGGCGGCCGGGCTTGGTCTTGATCGTGGCGATGACGATGGGCATGTGATTCTCCGTTGTCAGTGGTGAACGGGATGTCGGAGCCGGACGGTCACCAGTCCAGGGCGGACCGGGCGAGGGCAGCGCTCGACCACCCCCCGGTTGCCGACCTCATGATCAGAAAATCTACCCAGCCCCGACGGCACGATGGGACCGACCACCCGGTCGGGGCGCCCGGCGGCCGGGCGAGCCCCGGACGTGCCCGACACGCGCCGGGTACGCCACCTGCCATCTCGTGTCCGTGCGCCGTAAATTTGATGGACCGTCATTTCTTCAGGCCGACCGGGCCAGGTACGACTCCGTCGATCGGTGGTGGTTGGCATGCGACGTCCCCCCTTGCGGATGCGGTTCCCCCTGCGGACGCGGCTCCTCCGACTCGGGCTCGGCGGCTGCCTCCTGGTCGCGGCCACGACCGGCAACGCCGTGGCCGCCCCGAGCGGCCCGGAGAGCCCGAAGGGCGACCCGGTCTCACCGGAGCAGCGCGTCGAGAACCTGCTGGCCCAGCTCACCACGGACGAGAAGGTCACCCTGCTGCGCGGCACGGACGCCCCCGGCGGCGTGCACTCCGTCGGCTACGTGGCGGGCGTGCCCCGCCTCGGCATCCCGCCGCTGCTGCTGTCCGACGGCCCGGCCGGCGTGCGGGACGGCCGGCCGGCGACGGCCCTGCCCGCGCCGGTCTCGCTGGCCGCCGCCTTCGACCCGGCGTTGGCCACCACCTACGGCGACGTGCTGGGCCGCGAGGCGCGGGCGCGCGGCTACCAGGTGCTGTACGCGCCGATGGTGAACACCGTACGGATCCCGCAGGGCGGACGGGACTTCGAGACGCTGGGCGAGGACCCGTACCTCGCCGGGCGGGTCGCCACCGCCGAGGTGCGCGGCATCCAGGCCCAGCACGTCGCCGCGCAGGTCAAGCACTACGCCGCCAACAACCAGGAGAACAACCGCCAGTCGTACAGCTCGGACGTCGACGAGCGCACGCTCGCCGAGATCGAGCTGCCCGCCTTCCGGGCGGCCGTCCGGGACGGCCGGGCCTGGTCGGCGATGTGCGGCTACAACCCGGTCAACGGCATCTGGGCGTGCGAGAACTTCCCACTGCTGCGCGACGTGCTGAAGGGCCGCTGGGGCTTCGACGGGACGGTCGGCTCCGACTACCCGGCCACCCACTCCTCGGTCAACGCCGCGGCGGCGGGCCTGGACCAGGAGTTCGGCGGATCGACGTACTTCGCCGACCTGCCCGCCGCGGTCGGCGGCGGGCGGCTCGCCCCGGCCGTGCTGGACGACCAGGTCCGGCGCGTGCTGCGGCTGATGGCGCGCACGGGGGCGCTCGACGGCGGTCAGCCGCCCGCCTCCGACCCGGCCGCCGGCGCGCGCGACGCCCGTACCGCCGCCGCCGCCGGAACGGTTCTGCTGCGCAACCAGAACGCCACCCTGCCGCTCGACGCCACCCGGCTGAAGTCCGTCGCGGTGATCGGCCCCTGGGCGGACCGCGCCTACACCGGCGGGGGCGGTTCCTCGCACGTCACCCCGTACCCGGAACAGACGGTGACACCCCGCCAGGGCATCGCGGCCCGCGCCAGCACCAACACCCAGGTGCGCTACCACCCCGGCGACGACCCGAAGGCGGCGGCCTCGGTGGCCGCGGGGGCGGACGCCGCCGTGGTGGTGGTCGGCGACCAGGAGACCGAGGGCGCGGACCGCGACTCGCTGGACCTCGCCCCGGCGGACGACGCGCTGATCCGGGCCGTCGCCGCCGCCAACCCGCACACCATCGTGGTACTGAACAGCGGCGGGCCGGTCACCATGCCGTGGCTGGACGCGGTGCCCGCGGTGGTCGAGGCCTGGTACCCGGGCGAGCAGAGCGGCGCCGCGCTCGCCGACGTGCTGTTCGGCGACACCGACCCGGGCGGGCGGCTGCCCGTCACCTTCCCGACCTCGGCGAACGCCACCCCGATCCAGGACCCCGCCCAGTACCCGGGCACGGACGGCGCCTACCACTACACCGAGCGCCTCGGCCCCGGCTACCGCTGGTACGACGCCAGCGGCACCGCCCCGCTGTTCCCGTTCGGCCACGGCCTCTCCTACACCACCTTCGACTACGCCAACCTCAGCGTGACCGGCCCGGACCAGGCCGGCCGGGTGCGGGTCGGCTTCGACCTCACCAACCGCGGCACCCGCACCGGCACCGAGGTGCCCCAGCTGTACCTGACCTTCCCGTCCACGACCGGCGAGCCGCCGCAGCAGCTCAAGGCCTTCGACAAGGTCACCCTGGCGCCCGGCGGTTCGACCCACCTGGAGCTGCCACTGGACCGCTCCGCCTTCGCCGTCTGGGACCAGGGCGTCCACGGCTGGGGCGTCCCCGGCGGCCGGTACGGCCTCACCGTCGGCTCCTCCTCCCGCGCGCCCCGGCTACGGGGCGCGGTGGACGCGCCGGGCTCCCCCGCCGTCTCCGCCTGGTCCGGGCGGATCACCGGCTCCGACCGGTCCTGCCTGGACGCCGAGGCCGCCGCCACCGACCCCAACCAGCCGGTACGAACCGCGAGTTGTGCCGGAACAGCGGCCCAGGACGCCACTGTCGGCTCGGACGGCGGCATCGGAGTCCTGGGCGGCTGCCTCACCCCGGCCGGCTCCGCCGACGGCACCGCCGTCCTGCTGCGCGACTGCCATCCGGACGCCCGGGCCACCGACCAGGCGTGGCAGCCGCGCCCGGACGCCTCGCTCCTGCACCCGGCCTCCGGCCGCTGCCTCGCCGCCGCCGACGGCCGCCTGCTGCTGCGGGATTGCTCGGGGGCCACCGAGCAACGTTGGGCCACCCCCCGCCCGAGCGGCCCGCTGACCGGCATCGCCGGGCAGTGCGTGGACGTCGCCCGGGCGTCGACCGTCAACGGCGCCGCCGTCCAGCTCTACCACTGCAACTCCACCGGCGCCCAGGACTGGTCCGTCCAACAGGACGGCTCACTACGGGCGTTCGGCAAGTGCCTGGACGTCACCAACGGCTGGACCGCCGCCGGCACCTCCGCCCAGCTCTACGACTGCAACGGCACCGGCGCCCAGCGCTGGCAGCCCCGCCCGGACGGCACCCTGCTCAACCCCGCCTCCAACCGCTGCCTGGACGCCAGGAACGGCAGCAGCGCCGACTGGACCGGACTGCAGATCTGGGACTGCCAGGCCGGCCCCAACCAGCTCTGGACCCTGCCCAGTTGAGCGGCTCGGCCGATCCGACGACGCCGCGGCCCCGGGGCACCAGCACGGCCGATCAGACGGCGCCGCGACTCCGGCGCACCAGCACGGCCGACAGCGCACACACCGCCGCCGGGAGCAGCATCGCCGCCGCCAGCCCACCCGTGCTCCCGCCGACGAACGCGCCCGTCACCGCCACGCCCACCGTCGCCCCGACCTGCCGGACGGCGTTGAGCAGCCCGCCCGCCGCACCGGCGCTGCCCTCCGGCGCGGTGGTGACCACGGCCGTGATCAGCGCGGGGCAGCGCGAAGGAGACCCCAAGTTCGACGAGGGCGAGTTTCGGAAGTACTGGCCCAGGTCGACCTGGACGGTCGCCCGTCCGTCTGCCGAGATGTCCAGCTCCAGCTCACTGCCGTCCCCGGCCGTGGCCTTGACGGTCGACGCCGACCCCGCGGGACGCGTCGTCGAGTATCCGAGCTGCTTCCAGCGGGCCTCAACCCGGTTCGACAACTCGACGGCTCTGGCTGGCGAGATCCGGGTCACGATCTGACCTGCATCGCCACGTACGAGCCGTCCAGCGAGTTGTTCGTCTGCTTCAGCTTGCTGCTCGCGGCCTTCCCGGCGGTCCCCGACCAGTTGGTGCCGACCCAGCGGGAGGTCTCCTTCACGGCCTCGAAGTGGGCGTGGTTGGCCTTCCCCAGGGAGTCGTAGGCGTTGGCGAGAGCGGCCAGACGCGAGGGCTGCGCGTTTTCCAGCTGGTACAGGTCCATCTACCGGCCCCCGTAGACCAGGCTCTTGTGCACGGCGTCGTCCACACCGTCATAGCTGTTCGCCGCGGTGACCATGTTGTTGCCGTTGTCGCCGATGTCCTTGGCGAGCTGGCGCTGCCCCTTCTCCCACGCCTCCGTGCACGCCGTGATCGCGGCGCCGGAGAGCCAGCCGCTCAGACCGGCCGCGGCCTCGTCTGAGGGCTTGTGCACCCGGGCCAGTTCGGCCGGCATCTGCTCCGCGATGTCGTGGCACTGCTTTCCGACCTTCGACAGACCGTTGGTGTCCACCTTCAGCGCGTCGTCGTTCTTACCGCTCACTCGTCACATCCGGTACGCGTGGGACCCATTGCTCCGTTCGGAGTCGATCGAACCAGGAGCCGGGAGATCGCACCTGAGTACGAATACTCAACTGTCGCGAGATACGACGGGGAGCACGGCGATCACCTGCCCCTGACCACCGACACCGTCGTCGCCGGTCTGATCGCCCAGCGAATCGCCACCGACTACGACCTGTTCCTCCTGCCACCCATCACCCTGTCCTGCTCGCACGAGCACGCCCACATGCCGGGCACCGTCAGCATCAGCGCCGCCACGCTCTACGCCGTGATCAACGACACGTGGAAGTCGCTCCAGGCGTCGGGCGTCCCCGGTCTGTTGATCGTGAACGGGCACGGCGGGAACTACGTCCTCTCGAACGTCGTCCAGGAGGCCAACACCGAGGGACCCCGCGTCGCCCTCTTCCCCGTCCGCGAGGACTGGCACCGGGCGCGCGAAGCCGCCGCTCTGGAGAGCTCAGGCGCCGAGGACATGCACGGCGGCGAACTGGAGGTGTCGCTCCTCCTCCACGGCGCCCCGGAGCTCATCCGCGAAGGCATCGACCAGGACGACCACTCCGCCCCCGAGCGCCCGCACCTGCTCACGCTCGGCATGGCCGGCTACACGAAGAACGGCATCATCGGACAGCCCTCCCTCGGAACTGCGGCCAAGGGCCAAGCCCTGCTCGACAGCCTGTCCGAGTCTGCCGCCGCGCACCTCTCGATCATCGCGGGCAGCTGAGAAACACTTCGGGCCCCGCCCCGTCAGGGGAAGGGCCCGAAGCACGAAAGGGAGAGCAGCGGGAGTGACTTAGGCGTTCTTGGGACCGGCCGACTGGACGACGTCGAAGGACCAAAGGGTGGAGCCGGAGGCGGCGGGGCGCTTGGGAGCCTCGCCCTCACCGCCGTTCTGGTGGGCCGACTTCATGGGGCCCTCCATCCAGGCTTGGAAGGACTCCTCGTCGCGCCAGCGCGTGTAGACGAGGTAGTTGTCAGTGCCCTCGACCGGGCGGAGCAGTTCGAACCACTCGAAACCGTCGGAGCCTTCGACGGCGTGCGCACGGTGGGCGAAGCGCTGCTCCAGCACCTCGCGCTGCTCGGCGGGAACGGTCAGTACGTTGATCTTGACTACGCTCATGGGGTCCATCCTGCCTCAACTAACAGGACAGGCAACGGACCGGCGCCTCAGAGGTACATCAACGAACCTGTTGCGGGCGGAGCAGTTCGAACCACTCGAAGCCGTCGGAGCCTTCGACCGCGTGCGCACGGTGGGCGAAGCGCTGTTCCAGCACCTCGCGCTGTTCGGTGGGCACCGTCAGGACGTTGATCTTGACGACGGACATGCCGCTCCTCACTGATCCGCCGGGGCCCCGCGTACGGCGCGGCCGCCGGCCCGGTTGCTGCCTGCGGTCAGCAGTCTCCTTCACCTCACGGCCTGCGGCAGCTCGCCCCCCGGGGCCCGTTCCGGCTCGCACCGTTCCTCTGGACTGATCGGGAGTGGATCCCGATGAGCCGCACGCCCCGAACGGTCTTGGGCGCACTGGTCCCCGGCGTACTCAACCCCGCTGGGCGACACGCTCCCCCAGCCTGGCGGCCGGGAGGTGCCCCCACGTGCGTGGTCCGCCCCGGGAGGCCGGTTCCCTCACGACCCGGCCAAGTGGGCACGGCCGGAGGCGACGGGGAGGTCCCGAACCATCGCTCCGGTGGAGAGGGAGCCCCGCACGCCGGCGCCGTTCCCGGCGTCCCAGATCGCGAGCTCGACGCCACCGCAGCCACCGGATCGAACCCGATCCGCAGGGCGCGAGCGCGCAACGCGTGCGCCCTCACGTGCACTCCCGCTCACTCGCGGCCGAACAGCTCACAACCCCTCACTGGTTCGGCGCCCCTGGACCACCCGGCGGGCCCTAGAACGACCGTCCCTCCCCCTGGTACGGCGGCTGGGGGCCGAGGGGCGGGTCCGGGCGGTCGCGCCGGTCGGCGCACAGGGCGGTGCTGAGCCGGGTGAGCAGTTCGGCGAGGTCGTCGTACTGCTGCTCGTCCCAGTCCCCCAGCAGTTCCGCCAACTGGGTGCGCCGGGCCGCGACCAGCCGCAGCGCCGCCTCCTCTCCCGCCTCGGTGAGCCGTAGCGGCAGGTTGTCGGTCCGGGCGGCGAGGCCCCGGCTCTCCACCTCCCGGACGGCCTCCTCGACGACGGCGATCGGGACGATCCGCCGCTCGGCGAGTTCGGCGGGCTCCACCGAGCCGTGGTGGTGCATCTGGAGCAGCAGCCAGCTGGAGGTGGGCAGCAGGTCGAGGCCGGCGGTGGCGGTGATCCGCCGGAACAGGTCGTGCCGGGCCTCCCGGCTGCTCAGGACGGACAGGGCGCGGGCGATCTCGTCCAGGGAGGACCGCTCGACGGGGTTGATCCCGATGGACTCGCTCAGGTCGGGCGCGGTCACCGTGGAGCGCAGCTTCTGTTCCCGCAGGAACAGCGACAGCACGAAGGCGAGCAGCGCGACCGGCACCGCGTACAGGAACACCCGGGTGATCGACTCGGCGTACGCGTGGTGGACCCCGGCCTGGACGGCGGCCGGCAGCCGGGTGATCAGGCGGGGGTCGGCGGTGATCTGTTCCGCCCGGAAGCCGGGCGGGAGCGGCTGCCCGGCGAGGGCGTCGGCGAGCCGGGAGCGCAGGCCGCTGGCGAAGATCGTCCCGAAGATGGAGACGCCGAAGGAGGCGCCGATGGAGCGGAAGAAGGTGGCGCCGGCGGTGGCCACGCCGAGGTCCTGGTAGCCGACCGAGTTCTGCACGATCAGCACCAGCACCTGCATCACCAGGCCCAGCCCGAGGCCGAAGACCAGGAAGTAGAGGCTCATCTCGGCGGTGCCGCTGTGCTCGTCCAGCCGGGAGAGCAGCAGCAGCCCGATCGTGGTGACGGCCGTCCCGGCGATCGGGAAGATCCGGTAGTGGCCGGTGCGGGCGACGATCTGACCGGAGCCGATCGAGGTGAGCAGCATGCCGAGCACCATCGGCAGCATGTGGATGCCGGACAGGGTGGGCGAGACCTGCTGGACGACCTGGAGGAAGGTCGGCAGGTAGGTGAGGGCCCCGAACATCGCGAAGCCGACCACGAAGGAGATCACCGCGACCAGGCTGAAGGTCCGCGAGCGGAACAGCCGCAGCGGCAGCACGGGTTCGACGGCCGTCCGCTCCACCTCGACGAAGGCGAGCAGCAGCACCAGTCCGAGCACTCCCAGGCCGACGACCTGCCAGGAACTCCAGGCCCAGGTGGTGCCGCCGAGCGAGGTCATCAGCACCAGGCAGGTGGCGACGGCGGCGATCAGCGCGGTGCCGAGGTAGTCGATCCGGTGCTCGCGCCGGACCTCCAGGCCGTGCAGCACCGCGGCGATCACCACCAGGGCGACCACGCCGATCGGCAGGTTGACGTAGAACACCCAGCGCCAGCTGAGGTGGTCCACGAACAGGCCGCCGAGCAGCGGTCCGAGCACGCTGGTGACGCCGAAGACGGCGCCGAAGACGCCCTGGTACTTGCCGCGGTCCCGGGGTGCGACGAGGTCTCCGACGATCGCCTGGGAGAGCACCATCAACCCGCCGCCGCCCAGGCCCTGGAGCGCCCGGAAGGCGATCAACTCGCCCATGTCCTGGGCGAGTCCGCAGAGCACCGAGCCGATCAGGAAGATCACGATGGAGGCCTGGAAGAACCGCTTCCGGCCGTACATGTCGCCGAGCTTGCCCCAGAGCGGGGTGGCGGCGGTGGAGGCCAGCAGGTAGGCGGTGACCACCCAGGACAGGTGCTCCAGGCCGCCGAGGTCGCTGACGATGGTGGGCAGGGCGGTGGAGACGATGGTCTGGTCGAGGGCGGCGAGCAGCATCGCCAGCAGCAGGGCGCCGATCGGCACCCAGAGGTTGGGGGCGGTGACCTCCGGCGGGCCGGGCGCGGGCGCCGGGCCCCGGTCGGACGCGGCGAGCGGATCCGTCATGGCGTCTCCGTAGGGGTCGCGGGGTTGCGGGGCCGGACGACCGGACGCCCCGGTGGACGATCACTCCCGGCTTCCCATGCTGGCAGATATGTCCCGCTTTGTGCCGCCCGGTTGAGCCGAACGTAAGCACCGGGCCCGTCCTGCGGGCTCCGGCGGTTTCCCCGGGTCCAACCACCACCAACCGGACAACACGCCCGCCTGGGGCCTGACGCCGCTGTCCACCCTCCGGGACGTCCTGCATAATCAGGCCCGCATGATCAGGCCCGATCGCGAGACCCGAGAACCGAGGAGGGCCGGCCGATGCCGGACCAGCACTGCCCGACGTGCGGTACCGACCGCTCCACCGGGTGCGGCTGCCTCCCGGACCGGAGCCTCGACGAGACCACCGTCCTCCCCCACCTGGAGGGCCCGCCGCTGGTCCGCCCGTACGTGCCGCAGATGCCCGGGCAGGTCGTGGACGAGCAGCCGCCGGCCGCCGACCCGTTCGCGACCGCCGTCCTGCCGCCCGTCCCGCCGGGCCAGCCGCGCCAGCCGGGCCGGCCGGGCACGCCGCCGCTCGGGCCGGACGCGGACGCCTACGCGACGACCGTCCTGCCACCCGTCCCCGGCCCCGCGCCGGACGCGTACGCGGTCGGCGCCACGTCCGCCACCACCGCCCTGCCGACGGTCCCGCCCGTCCCGCCCGTCCAGCCCGTCCAGCCCGGCGCCGGGGACGAGCTCGGCTACTTCCCGTTCGGCAACGGGGCCCCCGAGCCGGGCTCCGCCCCCGTCGGCGGACGGGCCGCGCGACGGGCCGCCGAGCAGGCCGAGCGCAGCCCGCTCGCCCGGCACAAGGGCCTGATCGCGGGCGTCGGCGCGGGCCTGCTGGCGCTGACCGTGGGCCTCGCCTACGCCGTCACGCCCTCCGCCGCACCGGCCCGCCAGGCGGAGCCGGTGCCGGTCACCACCCTCGCGCCCGCCCCGGTGGACCCGCCGACGCTGGCCGCTCCGACGACCAGCGCCCTGGCGCCGACCACCGACGCGCCGAGCCCGACCCCCACCCGGACGGCCAAGCCCAGCCCGACCAGGACGCCCACCCCCACCCCGACCCACTCGGCGACGCCGACCCCCACCCCGACGCCCACGCCGACCCCGACGCCCACCCCGACTCCGACGCCCACCCCGACCCCGCGGCTGCTCCAGCTCGGGATGAGCGGGCCGGACGTCCGGGCGATGCAGCAGCTGCTCTACAACGCCGAGTGCGGATTCGTCGACAAGTCGATCGTCTCCGGCACCTTCGACTACTGGACCCGGACGACGCTGCAGCAGTACCAGGGCGAGAACCACATCAAGGGCGAGAACGGCGTCTACGGCCCCAAGACCCAGGCCGTCCTCACCGCCGACCCGGGCTGCTGAACCGCGCCGCCGAGCCGCGCCGCCGGGCACCGGTCGCCAGCCGTCAGCCGGTGATCGCCCCGAAGATGCTGAACCCGGCCAGCACCAGCATGATCGCCGCCGCCACCCGGATGATCAGCTTCATCGGCACGTGCTTGAGCAGCTTCTGCCCGCCCACGATGGCGATCCCGCCGACCGCGCACAGCGCCAGCCAGGAGCCGATCCCGACGGCCAGCGGATCGGCGTACTTGGCGGCCAGGTTGGCGGTCATGATCTGGGTCAGGTCACCGAACTCGGCGACCGCGACGACCACGAAGCTCGTCCCGGCCACCTTCCAGAAGCTGTTCGAGGACGGCTCCTTGGCGGCGTGCTCGTCCTCGTCCTCGCCGCCGTGGAACAGCAGCATCGCCGCGCCGACCAGGAACAGCACCCCGGTGACACCCTCCACCCAGCGGTGCGGCAGCAGCGAGAGCAGGTGCCCGGCGACCACCGCCAGCACCACCTGGACCAGCATGGCGGCGGCGACGCCCGCGAAGACGTAGCTCGCCCGGAACCTGGTGCCGAGCACCAGGCTGGCCAGCGCCGTCTTGTCCGGCAGTTCGGCCAGGAAGATGATGCCGAACGTCAACGCGGCAACGGTCAAACTCATCGGAGGAAAATCCCTCGGTCGGGCTGTCCGGCCTCCGCAGGTCCGTCAGGGGACGCTTCGGCCCGACAGCGCTGGTAAACGGTCACAGCACTACGGCCGAAGGTCTCGCCGGCAGCCGCCAACCGAGCGGTGCCCCGGGCGCCGGGCCCCTGGGGGCCAGTATGTCGACGGTCCGGTGGAGGGCTACTCCCCTTCAACGCGCTCCAGCCTACCCGACGCCGCCGACCGCCCCCGCCGTCACCAGACCGCGCCCGACCACCTCCAGCACCACCACGATCGCCACCGACTCCACCGCCAGCAGCCCGATCAGCACGAACAGCTGCACCGCCCCCGCCTGGACCGGCGAGGCACCGCCGAGCAGCATCCCGACGAAGGCGCCGGGCAGGGTGACCAGACCGACCGTCCGGGTCTGGTCCAGCGCCGGGACCAGCGAGGTCGCGGCCGCCGTACGACAGATCTCCAGCCGCGCGTCCCGCTCCTCGAAGCCGAGCGCCAGCGCCGCCTCCACCTCGCCGCGCCGCTGCCGCAGCTCGTCCAGGGCGCGCCGCCCGGCGAGCGAGGTGGCCGTGAGCGCGCCGCCGATCAGGATGCCGGCGACCGGGATCACCGACAGGCCCTTGGCCGGCAGCAGTCCGACGCCCAGCAGCAGGGCGAGCACCGGCAGCACCCCGGCCCCGATCGGGGCGGCCGCCCAGACCCAGCCGGGGCCCGGGGTCATCCGCCGCCCGGCCGTGCGCACCGCGACGGTGAACATCAGCAGCACGAACAGCGCCGACGACCACAGCGAGCCGACCACCCAGGTGATCACCGCGGCGACGGCCGCCAGCTGGACGACCGCCCGCAGCCCGGCCAGCGCCACCGCCCGCCCGTGACCGAGCAGCCCCCACCCGGCCACCGCCACGGCGGCCAGCAGCAGCGCCGCGGTGACCACCCCGAGCACCGGGGTGACCGGCAGCAGCTGCCCGCCGGACGCCGCCAGCGGAACCGGCATCAGATCCAGCTGGTGAACCACATCCGGTCCTGCCAGGACGACATCGGGATCACCTCCGCCGTGTACAGCGGATAGAAGAAGGCGAAGCAGCCGACGATCGCGAGCACCACCAGCCCGGCCCCGATCGCCCCGTACCGGCGGCGCTCGGGGCTGCAGCCCGCCGGGCCGAGGATCGCGCCGAGCATCTGGGCGACCGCCAGGCACAGGAACGGCACCAGCACGACCATGTAGAAGGAGAAGATCGTCCGCTGCTGGTACTGGAACCACGGCAGGTAGATCCCGGCCACCGCGCACAGCACGGCGCCGGAGCGCCAGTCCCGGCGGAAGAACCAGCGCCACAGCAGGTAGACCAGCGCGAAGCAGGCCGCCCACCACAGGAACGGGGTGCCCAGGCCCAGGATCTGCGCCGCGCAGCCGCCGGAGGAGGTGCAGCCGCGGGTCCCGTTCGGGACCTGCTCCCAGTACATCGAGACCGGGCGGCCGTCGACCAGCCAGGCGAAGGGGTTGGACTGGTAGGTGTGCGGGGTGCTCAGCCCGGTATTGAAGTCGTACATCTGCGAGTGGTAGTGCCACAGGCTGCGCAGCGGCGCCGGCACCCAGCTCATCGGGACCTGCGGCAGCGGGATGCCGAAGGCGTGGTCCGGGGAGAGCCCGGCGCGGCCGTCCGCCCAGTGCCGGTCGTAGCCGCCCTCGCCGTTCGCGCCGCTGGCCAGCCAGCCGCTCCAGGCGCCGACGTACACCACCAGGGCGGAGCCGACCATGGCGAGGAAGGCGGGGAGGGCGTCCCGGCGCAGCATGGACCGCCAGGGGTGGCGGGCGCCGGCGCCGCGACGGCCGGACTGGTCCCACAGCACGGTCAGGACGCCGAAGGCGGCGAGGATCGGGGCGCCGTTCCACTTGACCGCGCAGGCGGCGCCGACGAGCACCCCGGCGGCGATCCGCCAGGGGCGCAGCCCGAGCCGCACGGTGTCGCCGTCGGTGGCCGCGGCCAGCCTGGCCCGGGCGTGGTCGCGGTCGATCAGCAGGGCGCCGAAGGAGGCGAGCACGAAGAACATCTGGATGCCGTCGAGCAGGCCGACCCGGCTCATCACCAGCTGGAGGCCGTCGACGGACATCAGCAGGGCGGCGGTGCAGCCGACCAGGGTGGAGCCGAAGAGCCGACGACCGATCCGGGCCAGCATCAGCACGGTGACGGTGCCGAGCAGGGCGGTCATGAACCGCCAGCCGAAGGGGTGCAGCCCGAACAGCTGCTCGCCGATCGTCATCACCCATTTGCCGAGCGGCGGGTGGGCGATGAACTCGGGCGCGGAGCTGAGCGGGATGGACTGCGGGACGGCCAGGACGTCGGTGTTGGCGTGATCGGGCCAGGTGCCCTCGTAGCCCTGCTGGAGCAGGGACCAGGCGTCCTTGGGGTAGTAGGTCTCGTCGAAGACGAAGGCGTTGGGGTAGCCGAGGTGCCAGAACCGCAGCAGGCCGGCGAAGAGTGCGACGCCGATCGGGCCGAGCCAGCCGGAGCGGTCGGCGGCCCAGCGCAGCAGCCCGCGCGGGGCCGGTGCCGGGTCCGGTTCGGCGGTGTCCGGGGCCGCCGGGGGGTGCGTGAGCGCCGCTTGCGTCATAGCCTCGCTGATTTCGCCTGTCTACGGGACCCGCGGGTGTGTCGCGCCGGGCCCGGGTCTGCTGCCCGAGCCGGGGCCGGGCGGTCAACAGTCACTGACACTATGTGGCGGTGCCCGGGAAGCCAAGCGCGACGGGCGCCGACCAGGTGACCTGGTCGGCGCCCGTATCGAACACCGTTGTGGGCGCTGTCAGGCGGCGGTCTGCAGCTCCCGGACCGGGGCCGTGGTGCGGACCACGGCCGGGGCCGCGTTGTCCTGCTCAGCCGTGAGGTGCGGGCGCAACCGCAGCGCCAGCAGGATGATCAGCAGCGTCGAGCCCGCCATGGCCGCGAGGTAGAGCGGCCAGGTGCCGGAGCCGACCAGCAGCACGCCGACGGCCGGGCCGACCGCGATCGCGATCTGCTTCACCAGCGCGTAGCCGGCGTTGTAGGTGCCGAGCAGCCGGGCCGGGGCGAGGTCCGCGACCATCGGGCCCATGGTGGGCGCCAGCAGCGACTCGCCGACGCCGAACAGGGCGTAGATCGAGACGATGGCGACCGTGGCGGCCATGGTCTCGGTCCGGATCAGGCCGGCCACCAGGGCCATCGCCCAGGCGCCGAGCCAGACCACGCCGGCCGCGGCCATCGCGGTGGTGCGGCGGCGGCGCGCGGTGATGCGCACCATGAACATCTGCAGCACCACGATGGTCACCGCGTTGGCACCGATCGCGAAGCCCAGGGTGGACGGCGCGGTGCCCACGGTGTCGGTGGCGAAGGCCGCGACACCGGACTCGAACTGGCCGTAGCAGGTGAAGAAGATCAGCCCGGCGAGGATGCCGAGCCGCACCATCGCCTTGTCGGCGAGCAGGGCGCGCAGGCCGGTCGGGCCGTCGGTCTTCTGCTGGACGACGCTCAGCTGGACCTTGGGCATCCGTGCGGTGCCGGTGACCAGGGCCAGGCCGAGGAAGGTGGCCGCCTCGATGGTGAACAGCCGGGTGAGGCTGGCCGGGTCGGCGACGTTCACGATCTGCCCGCCGACCAGCGCGCCGATGCCCATGCCCAGGTTGACCAGGGTGAACTGCAGCGCGAAGGCGTGCGAGCGGGTCGCCGCCGTCGAGCAGCGGACGATCATCGTGGCGAGCGCCGGCTGGCAGGTGGTGACACCCGCGCCGAACAGGAACGAGGAGACCAGCAGGGCCGGCGTGCCGGTGGCGTGGCCGAAGGCGAACGCGCCGGTGGCGGCCAGGCCCGCGCCCGCCAGCAGCACCGGACGGGGACCGTACCGGTCGATGCCGCGCCCGGTGAACGGCAGGACGGCGAGCGCCGCCAGCGCGAAGACGGTGAACACCATCCCGGCCGCCAGCGAACCCAGCCCGCGCACCTGGTCCACGTACACGAACATGTACGGCATCGTGAACCCGCTGCCGAACGCACTGAGCGCGTTGCCGATCTGGACGCGGCGCAGCGGGCCGCCCGCTCCACGCCGCTGCCGCCTCTGCTGCTTCACCGTGCCGGTCACCGTGCACATCCCTTCCTGGTTCGTCCGGACTGTCGAGTTGAACTCTTAAGACCGGAAGATTTCAGAGCTAAAGTTTGACGAGATAAAGTCTTAGCACCAGAAGAGTGCGGAGTCAAAGGCTTAAGGAGTGCACGCCCGTGCGACACTGGTGCGCATGACTACGGACAAGCCGTCGCCGGCTGCCGACAAGCCCCCGCGGGCCACTCCGCTGGAGTTCGGCATCGCCGAGCAAGTGGCCCTGTACCAGCGGGAGTTCCCCACCGTCGACCCTCAGGTCGAGACGATCGTGCAGACCCTCAACCGGGTCTCCCGGCGGATGGGCGTGGCGTACGACCGGCAGCTGACCGTGCTCGGAATCACCTCCGCCGAGTGGGAGGTGCTCAAGGCGCTGGTGGTGAGCGGCAGCCCGTACCGGTTGGGGCCGGGCGAGCTGGCCAAGCGGCTGGGGCTCACGCCGGCCGCGATGACCCACCGGATCGACCGGATGGTGGCCGACGGCCTGGTCACCCGGGAGCGGGACGAGTCCAACCGGGTGCGGGTGATCATCGAGCTGACCGAGAACGGCCGCGACAAGTGGCTGGAGTCGATGCGGATGGCGGCGGTGTTCGAGGAGGAACTGCTGCAGGACCTCGCGGGCGAGGAGCGCGCCGTGCTGTCCGGCCTGCTGGCCCGGATGCTGCGGCGGATCGAGGAGAGCCAGCCGGACGCGCTCGGGCGCACGGCCGGTCTGGCGCCGTAGGGCTTGTCGAAACGCACGGGTCCGGCCCGCCGGGGGTGTTCCCCGACGGGCCGGACCCGTGCTCGTTCAGGTGCTGCGAGGCCCGTCAGGTCCTCGGGCGGCCAGCCGCTCAGCAGGGACCGTCGTCGGCCCAGACGCCCCACTGGCCGCTCTGGGTCGGGTCCTCGCCCTGAGTCCACCACTTGTTGGTGTAGTAGTGGCCCTTCCACGAGACCTTGGTGCCGGCGGCCGCGTACACGGTGCTCGCGTTCCAGCTCGGGGCGCCCGAGCAGGTGGCCGGCGGGGTCGGGGTGCCGGTCGGGGTGCCGGTCGGGGTGCCGGTCGGGGTCTGGGTCGGCGTCGGGGTGCCGGTCGGCGGGGCCGGGCAGCCGGCGGCGGAGCCGTTGGTGGCGCTCACCATCTTGTCGAACAGGGTGGTGTTGGTGCCCAGGTCGTACAGCGAGAAGGCGAAGGAGCCGCCGAGGCCGTTGCAGTGCGCGTAGTCGAGCTTGGCCTGGATGGACCGGGTGTCCTCACCGCTCCAGAAGGTGGTGCCGTCGTAGAAGTAGGTCGCCTTGGCGTCGTCGTCCCAGAAGGTCTTGGCCGGGTTGTCGACGAAGCCGGTCAGCTCCTTGTACATCTGGATGCCCGGGACGTTGCCGGACATCGCGGCGCCGGCCGCCGGGGCGGTGGCGGGCTGGAAGAGGCCGTTCCTGCCGTTGTTCTGGACGCCGGTCCAGCCGCGGTAGTAGAACGGCACGCCCATGTTGATCTTGTTGGCCGGGAAGCCGCCGGGGATGCCGTACTGGGCGTCGCCGACCGTCCACGCCTTGATGGCGTTGTCGATCGAGTACTTGCCATTGCCCGGTTTGGCCGGGGTGGACGGGTCGTTCGGGCCGGAGTACAGCGGGGCCTGGTGGTTGGTCGGGCCCTGCGGGTCCCAACCGCCGTGCATGTCGTAGGTCATGACGTCGAGGAAGGTCAGGTACTGACCGATCTTGTCGGTCTCGACGTTCATGATCTTGTCCTGACCGGCGCCGACCGCCGCCGACAGGGCGTAGGTCTTGTTGTCGGCCTTGCCCTGGGCGTCCAGCTGGTTGCGGAACTCCTGCAGCAGCAGGGTGAAGTCCTGCTTGTCGGCCGGGCTGGAGATGTTGCCGGTGTGGCCGCCGCCGCCCGGGTACTCCCAGTCGATGTCGATGCCGTCGAAGATGCCGGCGCCCGTGCCCGGGCCGCCGTAGCCGGCGTCGGACGGGAGGTTGCCCTTGATGAACATGTCGATGCAGGACGAGACCAGGTGCTTGCGCGAGGCGTCCGTGGCGGCCGCCGACGAGAAGTACTTGGAGTAGGTCCAACCACCGATCGAGAGCAGGACCTTGAGGTTGGGGTTCTTCGCCTTCAGCTTCTTCAGCTGGTTGAAGTTGCCCGCGATCGGCTGGTTCCAGACGTCGCCGACGCCGTCCACCGAGATGTCCGCGCCGAAGCTCTTCTGGTAGTCGGCGAAGGCGTCACCCGCGCCGTCACCGGCGTTGGGGTTGTTGTCGTTGGTGTCGGCGGCCTTGGTGGCCTCGAAACAGCCCAGGTCGGTCGGGGAGATGTTGGCGAAGTCGTAGATCAGGTAGTCCAGCTTCCCGGCCACGCCGGTGTCCTGGATCGTCTTCGGGTAGTACGCGTTCGCGTAGACCGACCACTGGTCGAAGTAGGCGACCTTGATGCCGCCGCTGGTGGCGGCCGCGCCGGTGGAGTTGGTGGTCGCGGCGTTGGCCGCGCCGCCGCCGGACAGCGCGAGGCCCGCGCCGAGCAGCAGGGAGGCGGTGGTGCCGGCCGCGACGGCGGCCAGGCTCTTCGAACGGCGCCGGCGGGGCCCGTCCGGAGCCGGGGACCCGGCCCTTTCAATGCGTGAGCGCAGCATGGGTGCGTGACTCCTGGGTGTGGGGGTTCCGTCGCCCGGCGGGGTCGCACGTCCGGGGTGGGGCCGGACGACCGGGACATGACAGATCAAGGGGTGGGGAATCGAGCGAGCAGGCCTTGACGGACACTGGCGGACACCGGGATGCGCCGAACCGGCGCCCCCGACGCGAGGCCGGTGACGCCGGTTCAGGGGCTCCCTGCACCTGGGCAATAAAAATGGACTAGACCAACTCGCCCGTCAAGGGGTGCCGTCGGGCCTTGAGACCCGCTTAAGGTTCCGCACCCGCCCCCGCGCCCGACCGGTACCGGGCCCGAGCTGCGCGGGTTCAGTAGCGGACGGCGTTGGCCACGTCCGCCTTGACCCTGCCCGCGAGGGTCATGTTGCTGCGCGCGGTCGCCTGGACGCTCTGGCCCGCGGCCAGGTCCTGGACGGTCACCGCGGTCGCGTCCAGCACCTTGCCGTTCTCGTCGGTGAAGTTCACCTGGATCAGGTACCGGTAGGACTGCTGGCCGTGGTTGGTGACGGTCAGCTGCGCCAGCGTCCTGCCGTCCGTCCCGGTGGTCACCGCCCCGACCGTCACGTCCCCCTTCGCATCCAGCCCGCCCTTGATCCCGGCGATCGCCGAAGAGGCGGACGCGACCGCCTGCGAGGCCCGGGCCTCCACCGAGGCGAGCGCCGAGCCCGCCTGGCTCACCGCCGAGGCCAGCGCCGACCCCGCCCCACCCGCCGCCGAGGCCAGCGCCGAGCCGGCGGAGGCGGCGGCACTCAGCGCCGAGGAGACCGAAGTGCTCGTACCCTTGCCGGAGGACGAGCAGCCCACCAGCACCGACGCGCCGACGACGGCCGCCACCAGCGCCCCGGCGACCAGGGGTTGACGGCGGCTCGGCAGTGGGTCCTGAGGCCGCATGGTGACGCGCGGTCCGGGGGTGGCTCGGGTGAGCGGCTGGCGGTCCATGGAGGTCCTCGATTCTGCCCGGCGCCGGGCTGCCCGACGCCTTTTCGCCCACCCTCCGAGGGCTCGGGAGCCGTCGCCAGCAGGGGTGCTGCCTCCGGGTGACGCCTCAGGACAGCCCCGAGCCCTCCTGCTCGTCCGCCTCCACCGCCGCCCGCTCCTCGCGCAGCCGCACCAGGTGACGGCGGCGCGCCACCACGCCGTACGCACCCGCCGCGCTCGCCACGAAGGCCAGCACACCGACCCACGGCCGGTCGAAGACGTGCCCGGTCAGGTGGTCCAGCGAGTAGCGCCCGGGGCCGGCCAGGCCGATCGCCAGCCCGGTCGCGCCGAGCAAGGCCGGGTACTCGTAGCCGCCGGACATCGCGAAGAAGCCCGCCGGGGCGTGCACCGACACGGCGCCGGCCATCGTCCCGGCCACCACCGCGCCGGCCGCCGGGGTGGCCAGCCCGGCCACCAGCAGCGCGCCGCCGCCCGCCTCGCCGACGCCCGCCGCGAGGGCGCTCTCCCGGGCCGGGTGGAAGCCCATGTGGTCCATCGCCTGGGTGGTGCCCTCCAGCCCGCCACCACCGAACCAGCCGAACAGCTTCTGGGTGCCGTGCGCGATCAGCACCCCGCCGACCGCGCTGCGCAGGGCCAGCAGGCCCAGGTCCTTACGGTTCAGGCACATGTCGCATCCTCGTTTCCGCCACGGAGTGGTCGTACGTACCTCCATGGCACCCGAGAGCGCCCACCCGTTCGAGCCGGGACCGCCATCCGGGCGAATTCGCCCGCCACCAGGAATGAACGGGCGGATCGGGGGATTAACGCCACGCCCGCCCCCGGGGCGTGGCGGACCGATCGTTCCGGGCGCCGCGGCCATGCTGGGCCCATGTTCGTCTTCAACCTCAGCAGTGCCTTCATCACCTTCTTCGCCGTGGTAGGCCCGCCGAAGACCCTGCTGGCCTTCGCCCGGCTGTCCCGCACCCGCAGCGACCGGGAGCTGCGGCGGCTGGCGGCGTGGACCACGCTGATCTCGGCAGTGATCGGCCTGGTGCTCGGATTCGGGGCGGACGCGGTCACCACGCTGTTCCACATCAGCGACCAGTCGCTGCGGCTCGCGGGCGGGTCGATCTTCTTCGTCTACGCGGTCGCGCTGGTCCTCGGCATCCACCTCGGCGCCGACCGCGACGACGACGAGCGCCTGGCGAACCCGATGGTCGACGGCATCCGCGAACTGCTGCTGCCGTACATCGCCAGCCCACTCGCGATCAGCGCCGTCCTGGTCGCCGCGCTCAACCGCGACGACTTGGCCTGGAAGGCCGCGATCTCCGGCGCGTACGTGGGCGTGGTGGTGCTCAACTACCTCTGCGTGGCCGTGCTCGCGCCGCTGATGCGGCGCACCCACAGCACCTCGCTGGAGGTCCTGTCCCGGCTGCTCGGGCTGCTGCTGGCGGCCGTCGGCGTGGAACTCTTCCTGGAGGGTCTGGCCGGGCTGGGGGCGCACCTGCCCGCGGCGCGCTGAGCCCGCGCGATCGACCCGCCCGCCGTCAGGCCGCCGCGAGGCGGGTCAGCACCCCGGCGATCCACGTCGAGGCCGGCGGCCGACCGTCAGTTCGGCAGCAGTGGCCGCCACGGCACCGGGCTGGAGAGGATCATCGAGCTGGACGGCGGGCCGTACCCGCCGAGCCGGTCGCAGAGCGCCTCGAACTCGGCCATCGTGGCCACCGCGACCAGCAGCACGCAGCAGGCCCCGCCGGTGACCCGGTGCAACTGGAGCACCTCGGGCCAGGTCGCCACCTCGGGGTCGCGCAGCACGCAGCGCGGGCCGTAGCACTGGACCTGGACCAGCGCGGTGATCGCCAGCCCGGCCCGGGTGGGGTCCACGTGGGCGTGGTAGCCGCTGATCACTCCGTCCGCCTCCAGGCGGCGGACCCGTTCGGCCACCGCGGGTGCGGACAGGCTCACCCGGCGGGAGAGTTCGTTGTACGAGAGCCTGGCGTCGGCCTGCAGCTCGGCCAGCAGGCGGCGGTCGACGGCGTCCATGACGGCTCCCCGGAGCGGTTGTGATCAGCGTTTTTTCATTCGTAAAGCGGATCGCCCGAACGCCTCGCGAACGACAGCTCGAAAGGCTGTTGCGGTGTCCGTCGACCATTCAAGCCGGGACGCATACCGCCGCACAATGGGCACCCCGGTGGAACCAGGACGTCCGTCCGCTCCGCCGGCCCCGGGCGACGAGGCCCGGACGGACCAGGAGGGATCGGGATGGGGCACGACACGGTGGAGACACCCAACCTGTCGTTCGGTCGGGGCGGCCGGCCGGGTCGGGGCACCCCGTACGCGCAGTACGTGCGCCTGGAGGAGCTGCACAGCCTCCAGCACCCGCGCAGCAAGGAGCCGGCCGAGCTGTCGTTCATCGTCACCACGCAGGTGATGGAGCTGCTCTTCGACCTGCTGCGGCACGAGTGGACGATCGCCCGGCAGGCGCTGCGCGAGGACGACCTCACCACCGCGCTGGCCGCGCTGCGCCGCGGCACCCACGTGCAGGACGTGCTGGTGGAGTCCTGGGACCTGCTGGCCACCATGACCCCGCAGGAGTTCAACTCCTTCCGCGCGCTGTTCGGCGAGGCCTCCGGCTTCCAGTCCTCGGCCTTCCTGCACCTGGAGTTCCTGCTCGGCAACAAGAACGCCGCGCTGCTGAACATGTACGACGGGATGCCCGAGACCCAGGCCGAACTGACCGAGGCGCTGCGCTCCCCCGGCCTGTACGACGAGGTGCTCGGCCTGCTGGCCCGGCACGGCCTGGCCGTGCACGCCGAGCCCTCGGAGCAGCGCTACCGGCCGTCCGAGGAGGTCGCGGCGGCCTGGCGCCGGGTGTACACCGAGCCGGAGTTCGCGGCCCTGCAGCCGCTCGGCGAGGCGCTGCTGGACGTGGCCGAGCGGGTCACCCGCTGGCGTCAGCGCCACCTGAGCTCGGTCAAGCGGACCATGGGCGCCAAGCCCGGCTCGGGCGGCTCCAGCGGGCTGACCTGGCTGCGCAAGGCGGCCGAGCAGGACGTGTTCCCGGAGCTGTGGACGATTCGGGACGAGCTGTGACGGAACGGGCTGTGACGGAACGAGCTGTGACCGAGCCGGTGGTGGAGGAGAGAACGGGCATGATCACGCGCGAGGAGTGCGCGGCGCTGGACGCCGTCGACCCGCTGGCGGCGTTCCGCAAGGAGTTCGCCCTGCCGGACGGGGTGATCTACCTGGACGGCAACTCGCTGGGCGCGCTGCCGGTGCGCACACCGGAGCGGGTGGCGCAGGTGGTCGAGCAGGAGTGGGGCCGGGAGCTGATCCGCAGCTGGAACGACGCCGGCTGGTTCGAGCAGCCGTACCGGCTGGGGCGGCGGATCGCGCCGCTGATCGGGGCCGATCCGGCGGAGGTGGTCGTCTGCGACACCACCTCGGTGAACCTGTTCAAGGTGCTCTCGGCTGCGCTGGAGCTGCGTCCCGGGCGGCGCACGGTGCTCGGCGACGTCGAGGCCTTCCCCACCGACCTGTACATCGCCGAGGGCGTGACCGGTCTGGTCGAGGGCGGGCGCAGCGTGCTGGTCCGCCCCGAGGAGCTGGACCGGCACCTGGACGGCGACGTCGCCGCGGTGGTCCTGTCGCACGTGGACTACCGCACCGGCGAACTGCTGGACATGCCCGGGATCACCGCCCGGGTGCAGGCCGCGGGCGCCCTGATGATCTGGGACGTGTGCCACTCGGTGGGCGCGCTGCCGGTCGAACTCGGCGCCGCCAACGCGGACTTCGCGATCGGCTGCAGCTACAAGTACCTGAACTCCGGCCCCGGCGCGCCGGCCTTCCTGTACGTCGCGCAGCGGCACCTGGCGGCCGGTCCGCGGCAGCCGCTGAGCGGCTGGTTCGGGCACGCCCGCCCGTTCGCCTTCGAGCCCGGGTACGACCCGAAGCCGGGCATCGGACGCTTCCTGACCAGCTCGCCCTCGCTGCTCGGCCAGGCCGCCCTGGGCGCCTCGCTGGACATCTGGGAGCGGGCCGACCTGGCCGCCGTACGGACGAAGAGCCTGGCGCTGACCGACCTGTTCGTCTCGCTGGTCGAGGGCCTGGACGGGGTCGAGGTGGTGACCCCGCGCGAGCACGCCCGGCGGGGCAGCCAGGTCGCGCTGCGGCACGCGGACGGCTACCCGGTGGTGCAGGCGCTGATCGCGCGCGGAGTGATCGGCGACTTCCGCGCGCCGGACCTGATGCGCTTCGGCTTCACGCCGCTCTACCTGTCGTACACCGAGGTGTGGGACGCGGCCCGGCAGCTGGGCGAGGTGCTGGCGAGCGGCGAGTGGCGCGAGGAGCGCTTCTCCCGCCGGGGCGAGGTCACGTGACACCGCACGGCACCTGACGTGACGCAGGTCATGACCGGATGCGAGTTCGACCGCCAACGCCCCAGGGAAACCTACCCTTGACGATCCGTCAGACCTTGGGGAGGTTGACGTGAACATCGAACTCGGCCCGCTCAGGCCCGATCCCGCCCTACTGGCCCTCGGCCTGGTCCAGCTCTTCCTGCTGATGTCCTCACTCGGCTTCGTCCTGCTCCCGCGCATCGAACGGGTGCGGGCCCGGCGGTGGGACGCGACCGAGGGCCGCATCGAACGCGCGGAGGCCGTCCGGGCCGAGGCCGAGGCGACCAGGTACGCCGCGCTGGACGAGATCGCCGGGGCCCGGCACGAGGCGGCCCGGATCCGCCGGGAGTACGCGGAGCGGGGCGCGGCGGCGATCGCGGCGGCCCGCGCCGAGGGCGTCCGCGACCGCGAGCACCTCCTCACCACCGGTCGCGCCCGGCTCGCCACCGGCCGGACCGCCGCCGCCGGCCGACTGCGCCAGGACGTCGGCGAACTGGCCGTCGCCCTGGCCGGCCGGGTGGTCGGCGAACCGGTGCACACCGTCGCCGCCGAGCGCCGCACGGTGGAACGTTTCCTCGCCGGGCCGCTGGACTAACTGACCGACAGTTCGCTTATCAGATTGCGGTAGACGTCGAAGGCGGGCTTGGGCGTGTAGTCGTCGCGCAGCAGGCCGAAGTGGTGGAACAGCCCCCGACCGGCGCTGTCGGCGTCCCGGAGGGCGAAGAACGAGTAGCTCCGGAGGGCGAGTCGGTCGGCCAGCTCGGCCACCGTCCGGATCACCTGCTCCACCACCTCGGCCTGCCGCTCCTCGCTGCGCCCGGGCCCGGTGGGCCAGCCGTTCTCGCAGATCCGCAGCGGGACGGCCGGACCGATCCCGGCCCGGGGCAGCGCGTCGTTGCGGAATCCGGTCACCACCGCCCGTACCGCGTCGGCGAGTTGTCCGTCCGGGACGGGGCGGAAGACGTCCGGGAAGAAGTCCAGGCCGACGTAGTCCAGGGCGCCGTGGAAGCGCTCGTCCGCGAGTTCGCCGAGCTCCGGCCAGAAGGTGTCGGCCGGATCGAAGGACGGCACCGCGTTGAAGCCGACCGCGAGTCGGTCGTAGCCGCAGGCCAGCGCCTCCTCCTTGGCCGCGATGACGCCCTCGACCAGCGCCCGGTGGACGTTCGGGATGCTGCCGTCCAGGGTCGGGAGGTCCAGGTTGGGCTCCTCGCAGATCTGCACGACGGCGAGCCGGGAGCCCTCGGCTCGGACGACCTGCCGGACGTAGTCCGTCCAGCCGTCCAACGAGCCACTGCGGACGCCGAATTGCAGCACCAGGTCGAGCTTGCGCCCGTCCGTCGCGTACCGCTCGGGCCGCTCCGGGGTGCGGTGCACGTCATCCCCGTACGAGCGGTAGGCGCGGACCAGGAACTCGGGTGCGTTGCCCTGGAGTTCACGCAGGGCGGCGGCGATCCGGGCCGGGTCGTCGGGGCGGACGGGCTCGATCAGGCCGGTTTCGTCGCCGAGCGAGCCGCCGGGGTAGATGCCGAAGGTGAAGGTCATGGGGACACCGTAGCCGATATTTTTGGTGCCACTGCAAGTTTTCAGTGACACCATGATTTGCCGGTAGGATTCCGCCATGGGACTTCGCGAACTCAAGAAGCAGCAGACCCGGGAGCTCCTGGCCGACACCGCCATGGAGCTGTTCGCCGAGCGCGGCTTCGAGCAGGTCACGGTGGTCGAGGTGGCCCGGGCCGCCGGGGTCTCGCCCAACACGGTGTTCAACTACTTCCCGACCAAGGAGGACCTGTTCTTCGACCGGCAGGACGAGGTGGTCGCCCACCTGGCCGAGGTGGTCCGCCGGCGGCCGGCCGGCAGCTCGGCCGCGGACGCCGTCCGGGCCGACCTGCGGGCGGGCGTCGCCGACGGGGAGCCGACAGTCGGGCTGAACCCCGAGATGGGCACCTTCTGGCGGATCATCGCGGACAGCCCGGCACTGCGGGCCCGGCTACTGGAACTCGGCGAGCGCGCCGAGGCGGCGCTGGCGGCCGTCCTCGCCGAGGAGTCGGGGGCCGACCCGAAGGACCCGCTCCCCCGGGTGATGGCCGGCGCCCTCGCCGGGGCCCACCGGGCGGTGCTCGCCGAGATCCGGCGGGCGATGGTCGCCGGGGAACCGGCCGTGGCGGTGCGGGAACGCGTCGAGGCGGCGGTGGAGCGGGCCTTCGGGCTGCTCGGCTCGGGGCTCGCGGGGTATCCGGCGGGGCACTGAGCCAGACCACTAGATTGAATACGAAAGTCCTTCGAACAGCGCCGCTCGCCCGAGGCGGGCTAGGTTGGACGGCATGACCACCGAGGCCCAGGAACCGGACGCGCCGCTCGTCGCCGTCGCGTCCGCCGATGCCGTACTGCGGCACCCCGAGGCGGGCGAGCACCTGCTCACCGAGATCGAGCGGGCGCGCGCCGCGCGCTTCCGGCTGGAGTCCGGGCGGACCGACTACGTCGCCGGGCACGTCCTGGTCCGGCTCTGCGCCGCCCGGCTGCTCGGCGTCCCGGCGGCCGGGCTGGTCCTCGCCCAGGAGTGCCCGGACTGCGGCCTGGCCGACCACGGCAAGCCCTACCTGCCGGACCATCCCGAGGTGCAGGTGAGCCTCTCCCACACCCGGGGCGTCGTCGCGGCCGGGGCGGGCCTGCGGCCGGTCGGCGTGGACGTCGAACTGGCCGCCCGGGGCGGCTCGCTGGGCGCGGTCGCCCGCCGGGTGCTCGCCCCCGCCGAGCTGGCCCTGGTCGAGTCGGCCGCGGAGCCGGGCCTGGCGTTCCTGCGGCAGTGGGTGCGCAAGGAGTCGCTGATCAAGGTCGGACGGGCCACCCTGGACACCCTCGGGCAGGTCGACATGTCCGCCCTGCCGCTGGACGTCCCGCCCGGCGCCCCGCTGCGCAGCCGGTTCGAGGACCTGCACCTGCTCGACTGGACCGACCCCGAGCACGGCGCCGCCGTCGCCGCCGTCAGCACCGCGCCGCCGCGCCTCGTGGAGCTGTTCCCGGCGGGGTGAGCGGAGCCGGTCGCGGCGGGGTGACAGCCGGGCCGGGCCGGGGCACCCGAGCGCGGGGCCGGTGAATAAGCGGTGTTAGCGTGCCTGGTCGTGGGCACGCCGACCGCGCACGCCCGCCGACCCCAGCTGCCCCACCGGATCAAAAGGTGCCCCGCCATGGCCAAGTTCCTGCTGAGCCTGCACGTCCTCGCGTCGGTCCTGTTCATAGGCCCGGTCGCGGTGGCCGTCAGCATGTTCCCGCGCCGGGCGAAGGCCGCCCTGGCCGGCGGGCCGGACCAGGCCTCGGACGCAGGCGTGTTGCGCGTCCTGCACCGGATCACCCAGGTCTACGCGCTGCTCGGCGTCGCGGTGCCGGTGCTGGGCATCGGCCTGGCCCAGGTGATGGACGTGCTGAGCCAGTCCTGGCTGATCGCCTCGATGGTGCTCAGCGCGGTCGCCGCGCTCTCGCTGCTGCTCTTCGTGCTGCCCGGCCAGCAGGCGGCCGTGGACG
Source organism: Kitasatospora sp. NPDC001683 (assembly GCF_053596495.1). Classification (NCBI taxonomy): domain Bacteria; kingdom Bacillati; phylum Actinomycetota; class Actinomycetes; order Kitasatosporales; family Streptomycetaceae; genus Kitasatospora; species Kitasatospora sp. NPDC001683. The sequence continues at coordinate 86,004 of NZ_JBSFGK010000008.1, read as the reverse complement.
CGCTCGGCCTGGACCCGGAGGACGAGCAGCGCACCAAGGCCGTCGGCGGCCTGCGGATGCTGCCGATGACCGCCGGGGTGTTCAACCTGCTGTGGGCCGTGGTCGTGGTGCTGATGGTCGTCCGCCCGGGCTCGTCCACCGGCGTCTGACCTCCTGACCTCCTGACGTCCTGACCTTCCCGATCGGCGCCCGGCCCCCTTTCCGCGCCCGATCCCCGCTGCCCCCTCCCGCGCGCCGGGCCCGTTCGAGTACCGTCCTCGATCATGACGATCATGGCGGGCATGGGCAGCCCGACGGGAACCGGAGTCGGCCCGCTGCTGCGCGGCTGGCGCGAACGGCGACAGCTCAGCCAACAGCACCTGGCGCTGCGGGCGGACTGCTCGGCCCGGCACCTCAGCTTCGTCGAGAACGGCCGCTCCCACCCGAGCCGGGAACTGGTGCTGCGGCTGGCCGAGCAGCTGGACGTCCCGGTGCGCGAGCGCAACACCCTGCTGCTCGCGGCCGGGTACGCCCCGCAGTACCCGGAGACGCCACTGGACGACCCGTCGATGGCCGCGCTGCGCGACGGCATCGAACGGCTGCTCGCCGCCCACGACCCGTACCCGGCGCTGGTGGTCGACGGGGAGTTCCGGGTGCTGGCGGCCAACCGCGCGCTCGCCCTGCTGCTGGACGGCGTCGCGCCGCGGCTGCTGCGGCCGCCGTTCAACGCGGTCCGGATCGCTCTCCACCCGGACGGGCTGGCACCGCGGATCGTCAACCACCGGCAGTGGCGGGGGCACCTGCTGGAACGGCTGGAACAGCAACTGGAGCTGGTCGGCAGCGAGTCGCTGCGGCGGCTGCGCGAGGAGGTCGGCGACTACCCGGAGCCGACCGGGGACCCGGCCGATCCGGCGGAGGAGGCCGCGGAGGCCGGCCGTCCCGTCGCGCTGCCGCTGCGGCTGCGGCACGACGGCCGGGTGCTGTCCTTCCTGTCCACGGTCACGACCTTCGGCACGCCACTGGACGTGACCGTCTCCGAGCTGGCGCTGGAGACCTTCCTGCCCGCCGACGCGGAGACGGCCCGCTTCCTGCGGTCCGCACTGGGCCCGGAGCGCTGACGGCCGCCCGACTCCCGCAGTGCGCCGCGCTCACGGGCGGCGCGGCCGGTGCAGCAGCACGCCCGCCCGCTTCACCGCGCGGGCGGTGATCGTGGTCTCGGCACGGGTGACCCCGAGCGGACCGAGGGTGTCGGTGAGGAAGCGGTAGAGGCCGCCGTGGTCCGGGCAGAACAGCGTGGCCAGCAGGTTGGTCGGGCCGCTGGTGGCGAAGACGCCGTGCACCTGCGGGTGGCGGGCCAGCTCGGCGCCGACCTCGGCGAGCCGGCCCGGCGGCACGTCCAGCCAGAGGTTGGCGTCCACGGCCATCCCGAGCAGTCGGGGGTCCACGGTGGCGTGGGTGCGCAGCAGCCCGAGCCCGTCCAGCCGGTGGAGCCGGCGCCGTACGGTCGACTCGGGTGCGTCGACCGCCCCGGCCAGCGCGGCGTGGGACTGCCGGGCGTCCTCGCCGAGGTGCTCCAGCAGTGCGCGGTCGAGGTCGTCCAGCGGCGGGGGCGTGGCGGGGCGCGGCACCGGGGGCCGGGCGAGTGCGGCGGCCTCCTGGTCGGTCAGCCAGCCGGCCTGCCACTGGCCGGCGTCCGCGAAGGCGTGCAGCACGGCGTGGGTGGTGGTCTCGGTGACGGCGCCGGTCGCGGGCAGCTGACCGTAGAGCAGGCGGTCGCGGCCACCCGCGTCGCTCAGCATCACGGCGCCGACCTCGTGGCCGCCGAGCATCACGTCGACGAAGGGGACGTCGGAGCGGTCGGCCAGCGCCTGGGCGATGGCGTCCACCCGGCCGCGCAGTACCCGGACCCGCAGCAGCAGCGCGCCCACCGCGGCGTCCTCGACGTCGGGCATCCGGACCACCCGCAGCACCCCGGCCTGGCGCATCCGGCCCAGCCGGCGGGTGACCGTCCGGACCGAGACACCCAGCACCTCGGCGATCCGGCCGGGTTCGGCCCGTCCGTCGAGCTGGAGCGCGCAGACCAGCCGGCGGTCGAGGGGGTCCAGCACGGCGTCCGGATCGTTCGTGGCGAGGCGCATGGCTGTCCGATCTCCGTCGTTTCCCGGCAGTTGAGCGTCTTGTTCGGCAGCATGACGGTACTCCTTGTCCTGTAGCGGCCGGAACGGACCGGCCTGGAGACGGAGGAGTCGCCGCGATGGACGAGCTGTGGACGCTGGCGGAGGGCGTGGAGGCGGCGGTGCGCGAGGTCGGCGCGAAGCTGGCGGTCGGTCGGCCGGTCGAGCCGACCCCGGAGCGGACGGCCGAGGAGGCGATGGCACGGTTCGCGGAGCTGGACGGCCCGGCCGCCGCCGAGCTGCGCGAGCGGCTGAGCGCGCTGCGCCCGCAGGCCGGGTGGGTGCCGGAGGAGCTGGACGGCTCGGTGCCCGCCGAGGGCGAGTGGTGGGTGTGCGACGCGACCGACGGCGCGGTGCAGTACCTGCTCGGGCAGCCGCACTGGGCGGTGACGGCCACGCTGGTGCGCGACGGCGCGGCGGTGCTGGCCGCGGTGCACGCCCCGGAGCTGTTCGGTGCGGGCCGCACCTACCGGGCGGTGTTGGGCGGCGGGGCGCAGCTGGACGGTCGGCCGATCGCGCCGCTGGAGCGCGAGTTGGCGGCAACCGTGGCCGCCACCAGCCAGCCGCCGCTGGTGGCCGCCGACCCGGTGGCGCTGCGCCGGGCCGGCGAGTCGCTGTCCGCGATGGCCGGCGCGGTGCTGGCGGTGCGCAACCTCGGCCCGACCGCCCTGCAGGTGGCGCAGGTCGGCTCCGGGCACCTGGCGTTGTTCTGGGAGTACGGGCAGGACGCGGGCAACCTGCTGCCCGGCGCGCTGATCGCCGGCGAGGCGGGCGCGGCGGTGACGGACGCCGCCGGGGCGGCCTGGACGGCCTCCTCGGACAGCTTCCTCGCCGCCGCGCCCGGCCTGCACGCGGACGCGGTGGGCGTGCTGCGGGCGGTCAGCTGAGGTGGAAGAGGGCGGCCGCGTTGTCGCGGCAGACCGACCGCAGCCAGTCCTCCCCCAGCCCCAGTCCGGCCAGCGCCTCCAGCTGGTGGACGTACCGGTACGGGATGTTGGGGAAGTCACTGCCCAGCAGGACGCGCTCCCGCAAACCGCGCAGGCGCGGCAGGTCCGCGCGCGGGAACGGGACGTCGGCCTCGGCGAAGTCGGTGAACGCGATGGTGGTGTCCAGCCGGACGGACGGGTGGCGCTCGGCCAGGTCGAGGAAGTCGCGGTACTCGGGCATGCCGAGGTGGGCGACCACCAGGACCAGGCCCGGGTGCCGGTCCAGCACCGCGCCGATCGGGCCCGGGCCGGTGAACTTGCCCGGCACCGGCCCGGATCCGCAGTGGGTGACCACCGGGGTGCCGGTGTCGGCGAGCAGTCCCCAGACCTCGTCCAGCCGGGCGTCCGTCGGGTCGTAGCCGCCGACCTGGACGTGGGCCTTGAACACCCGGGCGCCGTCCTCGATCGCCCGGGCCACGTAGCCGGCCGCCCCGGGTTCGGGGAAGAAGGTCGCGGTGTGCAGGCAGTCCGGGGTGCGGGCGGCGAAGTCGGCGGCCCAGGCGTTCAGCCAGCCCGCCATGCCCGGCTTGTGCGGGTAGAGCATGGACGTGAACGCCCGGACGCCGAAGTCCCGCAGCCGCTGGACCCGTTGCGCCTCGGCCTCGCGGTAGGTGATCGGCCAGGGGCGGTTCACCAGCGGGCCGGCCGCGTCGAAGTACGCCCACACCTTGTCGAGGACGTTCTTCGGCATGAAGTGGGTGTGCACGTCGATCAATCCGGGCAGGCCCAGGCCCTGCCAGAACTCCCGTACGGCCGCCGCCTCTTCGGCTCCCGCGTCTTCGGCTCCCGCGTCTTCGGCGTTCACGCGGGCACCGGGCGGGCGCGGTCGATGATCCCCGCGGTGTCGACCCCGGCCGGCAGGGTGCCGAAGGCGGCGCCGTGGTCGCCGCCGAGCCGGCTGGCGCAGAAGGCGTCGGCCACCGCCGGGCTGCCGTACCGGACCAGCAGCGAGCCCTGGAAGGCCAGCGCCATCGACTCGACCAGCCGCCGGGTGCGGTACTCGAGCTCGGTCAAGTCGCTGAGCTGCTTGCGCAGTTCGGCGACGGCCGCGTCCAGTCGGCGGTCCGCGCCGGCGGCCGCGTCGAGTTCGCCGAGGAAGGCCTCGACCGTCTCCGGGCGCTTGGCCATGGCGCGCAGGGCGTCCAGGGCGGCGACGTTTCCGGAGCCCTCCCAGATCGACACCAGCGGCGCCTCACGGTAGAGCCGGGGCATGCCGGACTCCTCGACGTAGCCGTTGCCGCCCAGGCACTCCAGCGCCTCGGCGGAGTGCGCCGGACCGCGCTTGCACACCCAGTACTTGGCCACCGCCAGGCCCAACCGCCCTACCAGCGCCTCGGTTTCGTCCCCGGCGAGGGCGAGGTCGGTGGACTGGGCGAGCCGCATCGCGACGGTGGTGGCCGCTTCGGACTCCACCACCAGGTCGGCCAGCACGTTGCGCATCAGCGGCTGGTCGACCAGCGCCTTGCCGAACGCCCGCCGGTGCAGGGCGTGGTGGACCGCCCTGGTGGCGCCGTAGCGCATGCCGGAGGCGGCGCCGATGGTGCAGTCCAGGCGGGTCATGTTGACCATCTCGATGATGGTCGGCACGCCCCGGCCCTCCTCGCCGACCAGCCAGCCGACCGCGCCGTCGTACTCCAGCTCGGCGGAGGCGTTGGACTTGTTGCCGAGCTTGTCCTTGAGCCGCATCAGGTGCAGCCGGTTGCGGCCGCCGTCCGGGAGGACGCGCGGCAGCACGAAGCAGCTGAGTCCGCCGGGGGCCTGGGCGAGGGTCAGGAAGAGGTCCGACATCGGCGCCGAGGTGAACCACTTGTGGCCGGTGAGCCGGTAGGTGCCGTCGGCGTGCGGGACGGCCGTGGTGGTGTTGGTGCGGACGTCCGAGCCGCCCTGCTTCTCGGTCATCGACATGCCGGCGATCAGCCCGCGCTTGGTGCGCGGCTCGCGCAGCCCGTAGTCGTACTCGGTGGCGGCCAGCAGCGGCTCCAACTCGGCGGCCAGGGAGGCGTTCTGGCGCAGGGCCGGGACGGCGGCGTAGGTCATCGAGATCGGACAGGTGTGGCCGGCCTCGACCTGGCCCCAGACGTAGAACTTGGCGGCGCGGGCGGAGTGGGCACCGGGCCGCTCGTCCCGCCAGGGCGCGGCGTGCAGGCCGTACGAGACGGCGGTGCGCATCAGCTCGTGCCAGTACGGGTGGAACTCGACCTCGTCGATCCGGCGGCCGAAGCGGTCGTGGGTGCGCAGCACGGGCGGGTTCTCGTTGGCCAGCCGGCCCCATTCGGCGGCCTGCTCGGAGCCCGCCAGGCGGCCGAGTTCGCGCAGTTCGGGCTCGGCCCAGCCGGCGCCGGCCCGGTGCAGGGCGGCGAGCAGGGCCGGGTCGGCTGCGGTGTCGTGTCCGTACGGCAGGGGCACCTGGTTGGTGACCTCATGCGTCGCTGTCATCGCGTCCTCCCAGGGCACGCAGGGTGAAGGAGACCAGGGCGGGGACCACCGTGGTGTTGTCGCTGTGCTCGGGCCCGGCGTGCTCGACCGGCTCGGCCGCGAGCGGGCCGGCCAGCGCCTCGCCGACCGCGCCGACCAGGGCGGCGGCGGTCAGCACCGGGTCCTGCTCGGGGAGTTCCCCGGCCGCCACCGCGGCGGCGATCTCGGTGGCGATCACGTCCCGGAACGCCCGCCGGAAGACCAGGCGCTCGCCGTCCACCACCGCGTCGGCGGGCTCGACCAGCAGCGCGTAGGCCAGCCGGGGGGCGCGCAGGGCGCGGGCGGCGAAGGTCTCGACCACGGCGGCGATCCGCTCCTGCGGGGCGTCCCGGCGGGCGACGGCGGCGTTCACGGCGGCGATCTCGCGGGTGACCACCCGGCGGAACAGCTCCACCGACAGCTCGGCCTTGTTGGCGAAGTGCTGGTAGAGGCTGCCGGTGGCGATCCCGGCACGGTCCGCCACGGCGGCCATGGTGCAGCCGCCGTATCCGCGCTCGGCGAGCAGGCCCACCGCCGACTGCAGCACCGCCTCGCGCTGGGCATCCAGGCGGGCTTGGACGGCGGGGGTGCGTCGGTAGGCCATAGAAGCATTGAAGCACTGATTCACTGCTTCGGGGAGGGGATGCGCGCAGGGCGTTGCCCCGCGCGAACGACGGAGGCCGCCCCGGGTGGGGCGGCCTCCTGGTTCCGCAGGACTGCGGGACCGCTACGGGTCGTTACGGTGTGTTACGGGGCTTTACAGCGGGCGGCGCTCCTGCTCCAGCCGCTGGCCCTCGACGTCGAGCGGGCCGAACGGCGCGCCCGCCTGCGGCGACCTGGCGAGCGAGCGGGCGGTGTCCTGGTCGCCCAGACCGGCCCACTCCAGGACCTTGGCGGTCGCCTCCGCCGACTGCTCGGCCGGCAGCTTGCCGATGTTGGAGCCGTGGTTGCCGCCGGGCACGACGTAGACGTAGCTGTCGTCACTGCCCCAGCCGAGCCGGAAAGGCTTGGCGCCCCAGGGGTCGTTGCCGCCGTAGACGAACATGATCCGCTCGCCCTCGCGCTTCACCCAGCGGTCGATGTCGGGCATCGCGTACGGGTTGAAGACGGTCGGGATCTCCTTCGGCACGTAGGAGCGGGCCGAGTAGAGCTCCTTGTAGTCGTAGTGCAGCTGGTCCTGCAGGTACGAGACGTCGAAGAACGGGGCACCCAGCTCGGTGGCGGCCTGGTAGTAGTACGCGGTGTACTTCGCCAGCGACTGGTCGCTGTTGCCGGTGATGCCCGACTGCGAGTCGTACCAGGCGTACAGCTCGTCGTCGGTCGCGGTGGCGGCCACCGGCACCTTGGCGCAGTCCGACTCCAGGCTGTACTGCCAGAACGCCCAGACCACGTCCAGCACGCCGGCCTCGTAGGCGCGGTCCGGGGTGCCGAGGGTGTTGAAGGTAGAGCCCGCCGCCTTGTTGTCGGCGATGTAGCGCGGCTCCAGGCGGTCGCGGCGCACCAGCAGCTCGCGCTGGGCGGCGTTCAGCTTGGCGCGGCACTCCGGGGTGCCGACGTTGCGGAAGAAGTCGGTGTAGGCCGAGTAGTCGCCGACGTCGGTGTTGTTCGGCGCGACGTAGGCGATCGTGCCGGCCACGTCGTCCGGGTAGAACCGGCGGTAGAAGGTGGAGGACATGCCGCCCTTGCTGGCGCCGGTGGAGAGCCACTCCTGCTGGTAGATCCGCTTGAGCGCGGTCACCAGCTTGTGCGAGTCGGCGGCCTGCTGGCGGATGCCCGCCTTGGACCAGTCGGCCGGCTCGGGGCGGGAGGGGGTGAAGAACCGGTACTCGATGGAGACCTGGTTGCCGTCCACCAGCCGGGTCGGCTCGGTGCGGGACGGGGTGGTGCCCAGCGTGTAGCCGTTGGTGTAGAAGACGGTCGGGCGGTCGTAACCGCGGTGCAGCACGCTGAAGCGCTGCTGGAAGGTGCCCAGCCAGGGGCGGAAGTGGTCGATCGGCTGGGTGTAGGTGGCCAGGAAGTAGCGGTGGCCGGTGGTGGTGGGCTTCTCCTCCGTGATGGTCACCCCGGGGATCGCCGCCAGGCGGTCCTTGATGTCGGCGTTCGGATCGTCGGCGGGGCCGCGCCCGTGCGCCGCCGCGGCCGCCCCACTCCCCTGGCCGGCGGCGGCCGCGGCCGGGGTGGCCAGACCGCCGATCGCGAACATCGGTATCAGCAGGACGGAAACCAACAGCCTCTTCAGCTTGGTGGTCATCGACTCTCCATCTGGTCAACGGACATGACAGCTGCCTCGTCGGCATCACGCTGCGGTGCGGGTGGTGCGGCGGCCGCCCGGTGGACGGCCGAATGGGCCGCCCGCCTGGTGGCGGGTGGCCCATCGGAGGAAGGTGCTGGTCAGTGGGGTTGCCTCGGTTCCGTCGGCTGCTCGGGTGACCGCCCGCCGTTGGGGTGCGGTGCGGGGTTCGTGGGCGGGTCGGGGCTCGTGGGCGGATCGGGGTCGGGGGCTCCCGGGGTGGGGCAGGCCTACGGGCGGGCCAGCGTGCAGCCCGGGAGGGTGAGGTCGAAGGTGTTCCCGGCGGAGAAGCAGGCCGGGATGACGTAGGTCTCCTGGGCGTAGCCGATGCCCTGGTGGACCGTCACCGCGCCGGACTGGTCGACCTCGCACGGGTTGTCGAGGGTGCAGGTCTCGCCGTTCTCGTTGATCGTGTTGTTCACGGCGACGACCTGGCCGGTGTTCGCGTCGACGACCGGCGAGCCGGAGGTGCCACCGATCACGTCGCAGCCCGAGGTGTAGCGGACCGAGTCCTTGAACGTCCAGTCGGCTTCCTTGAGTTGGTAGGCGAAGCCGTCGATCGAGCAGGAGTAGGTCCGCTTCCAGTAGCCGGAGACCACCCGGATGTCGGTGCCCTGCACGGGGTGGTCGGCGGAGACGGTCAGCGGGGAGATCCCGGTCTGGGCCTGGATCGTGTCGTAGCTGGAGTCCAGCTGGTAGATCGTCACGTCGGTGTCGGTCATCGCGCTGTAGACCACCTTGGTGGCGTTCAGCGTGGCGACCTCGTTGGCGGAGCCGTCGAGCAGGGTGAAGGTGCGACTGGACGGCTGGTTGACGATCACCTGGCCGGGGCCCGGCATTCCGGTTTCCAGGCAGTGGCCGTTGGTGAGCACGAGCCCGGGGTCGCTGCCGACCGAACCGGGCATCCGGACCAGCGAGCCGGAGCAGTTGCTGAGGGCCACGGTGCCGCTGAAGTCGACGGCGTCGAGGGGGTGGGCGGCCCGGCCGGTGGCGGCCTGGGCCGGGACGGCTCCGGTCAGTGCGGTGGCTCCGGCGACCAGGACCGCGGCGAGCGTGGCTATGAGCGGCGTCTTCATGAGAGACCTCTCGGTGTGGGGGTCCCCCAAAGTTGGCGTGAACATGACGCCATGTCAAGGGGTCCGCCCTCGCCGAGCGGCCAATCGGCACACTAGGGGAAGCGGCCGGCCGCCGTCAGGGCTTCCGGCCGACGCGCACGCTCAACTCCCCTGCCAGTGACGGCGACCGAGGCTGATCAGGCGCAGCTGCAGCCGGGCGGTGGCGGCGATCCGCTGCTCGCGGGCCGGGTCCGTCTCGCGGGCCTCCAGGAAGGCGGAGGCCGTCGACACCATGTGGTCCACGTACAGCTCGGCGAGCATCCGCAGGTCCTGCTCGCTCCAGCCCCGCGAGACCGGCTGGAGCGCCAGGGCGGAGCCGACCTCCGCGGCGAAGCGGCCGAGCTCGGCGTCGATCGCCTCGCGCACCTGTCGGACGCCGCCGTGCCGCTCGCGCGCCAGGAAGCGCACGTGCGGCCGGTGTTCGCGCACGTGCTGCTGGATCACGTCCACCGCACGGTCGATCAGCTCCTCGGCGCCGCCGGCCTCGGCGAGCACCGAGCGGATCATGACGTGCAGGCTGGCCAGCGACTCCTCGACCAACGCCACGCCGAGCGCGGCGAGGTCGGGGAAGTGCCGGTAGAAGGCCGCCGGGGACAGCCCCGCCTCCCGGGTGACCTCGCGGACGCCCAGGCTCGCCAGGTTCTGGTCGGCCAACAGGTGCAACCCCGCGTCCAGCAAGGCCCGTCGACTCTGCTGCTTCTGGGCCTGTCTGGCCCCAACGGTGTGATTCACGCCATTCAGTAAACAGTCGTTTGCCGAACTTGGCCAGCCGGGCGTACAGTGGGTCTCGAAGTCAGTGAACACTTGTCAACCGAAACCGGCGCAGTAGCAGCCGCAGCTGAAGGAGCCAGCCGTGATCCTGTTCTCCGCACTGGTCGCCATGGGAGTCCTGATCGGCACCGCCGCCCACCTCCCCCTCCCGGTGTTCCTCGCCGCCTCCGCCGCCATCACCGCCTGGCTGCTCGCCTTCGGCGCCCGTGAGGGCATCGCCCGCCTGCGGCACCGCTGACCGGGGCCACCGCTGACCCCGGGCCACCGCTGACCGGAGCCGCTGATCCCGGCTGATCGCCAACCGGCCGATCGCCGCCGGCCCGACGACCCGTCCACTCCCGCTGAGAGGACCACCACCGCCATGAGCACCGTCACCACCAACCCGGTCGAGACCGACCGCCGGGGCACCGCCGACGCCGACAGCCTGGCCGTCGCCTCCTTCCTCCTCGGCCTCCCGGGCCTGCTGCTCTTCAACATCGTCCTGGGGCCGATCGCGATCACCCTCGCCACACTGGCCCTGGTCCGCGGCACCAGCCGCCGCGGCCGCGCCTTCCTCGGGCTGGCCCTCGGCATCGCCTCGCTGGCGATCCTCGCCGTCACCACCGCCACCTCCCACGGCGTCCTCATCGACATCAGCTCCTGAGTCGGCCTCAACTCCCCGGCTTCCGCGTCGAACAGCTGATCAGTTCAACCCTGCCCATGGGCCCCGCCCGCCACGTAGGGTGGCCACATCGACCGGGTGAACCCAGGGGGCAGGAGTGAGTACCGAGATCCGCAGCGACGCACAGCCGACGCCCAGCGAGGCGGGCGGGGGCGGGCGACTGCTCGCGGTGAGCGATCTGCACATCTCCTACCAGGAGAACCGCGATCTGGTGGAGAAGCTCCAGCCCACCCACCCCGACGACTGGCTGCTCGTCGCCGGAGACGTCGCCGAGCTCACCACCAGCATCGAGTGGGCGCTCGGCCTGCTCGCCGAACGCTTCGCGCGCGTGGTGTGGGCGCCCGGCAACCACGAGCTGTGGACCCACCCCGAGGACCCGGTCCAGCTCCGCGGCGCGGCCCGCTACGACCACCTGGTGGAGCTGTGCCGCGCCCTCGGCGTCGTCACCCCCGAAGACCCGTATCCGATCTGGCAGGGCGCCGGCGGACCGGTCCGGATCGCCCCGCTCTTCCTGCTGTACGACTACTCCTTCCGTGCCCCGGGCACGACCACCAAGGAGGAGTCCCTGGCGGCCGCCTACGAGAGCGGCATCGTCTGCGCGGACGAGCGGATGCTCCACCCGGACCCGTTCCCGGACCTCGACTCCTGGTGCCGCGAGCGCGTCCGGCTGACCGAGCAACGGCTCGCGGCCTGCGACCCGGACGTCCCGCTGGTCCTGGTCAACCACTATCCGCTGGTCCGCCACCCCACCGAGGTCCTCTGGTACCCCGAGTTCGCCCAGTGGTGCGGCACCGAGCTGACGGCCGACTGGCACCGCCGCTTCAACACCGCCGCGATGATCTACGGCCACCTGCACATCCCGCGCAAGACCAGCTACGACGGCGTCCCGTTCGAGGAGGTCTCGCTCGGCTACCCGCGCGAGTGGCGCAAGCGCGGGCTGCCGGACCCGCTGCTGCGGGAGGTCCTCCCGCAGGCCGTGAGGTCCTGAGCCTGGATCTTCCAGGGACGTCCCCGGGGGACGCGGACGTGAACGCCGCGAAGAACATCCTCAATGCCGCAGGGCATGCGGTGTCAGGGCGTGGAGACCTCGCCGCGGAAGCGGACCCAGCCGAGCTTCGGGAGCTTCGTCCCGCCCCGCTTCCGTCCGAGGCGTTCGACGGTGATGAGGTTCCCGGCAGGGAAACGGAACGATGGGGACCACCGGGCCTTGGAGCGCCACCGGACCGTGAATGCGCCGTGCTCCCGGCAGGCAGCGAGGTCAGCTCCCGGCGGCGGCCGCGGCGGCCTGCGCCCGCTCCTCCGCCTGTTCGAAGGTCGCCGACGGCTCCGGCCGCGCCAGCATCACCGCCAGCTCGCCCGCGCTCACGTCCGCGGTCAGCGTGTCCCCCTCCCGCACGGTGCCGTCCAGCAGCAGGTTGGAGATCCGGTTGTCCAGCTCCGACTGGATCGTCCGGCGCAGCGGCCGGGCCCCGAACTCCGGCTGGTAGCCGCGGTTGACCAGGTACTCCTTGGCCGCCTCGGTGACCTCCAGCTGCACGTCCTGCGCCCGCAGCCGCCGCCGGGTGCGCTCCAGCAGCAGGTCGACCACCGACACCAGGTCCTTGCGGGTGAGCGCGTGGAAGACGATCACCTCGTCGATCCGGTTGAGGAACTCCGGCCGGAACTGCTGCCGCAGGCCCCGCATCAGCTCCTCCCGCAGTGCTGCATCAGGAGCTCCGCTCCGGGGGTCCACGTTCCCCGAGTGGTCCAGGATCCGCTGCGACCCGATGTTGCTGGTCATGATCACCACGGTGTTGCGGAAGTCGACCGTACGCCCCTGGGAGTCGGTCAGCCGCCCGTCGTCCAACACCTGGAGCAGCAGGTTGAAGACGTCCGGGTGCGCCTTCTCCACCTCGTCGAAGAGCAGCACGCTGTACGGCTTGCGGCGCACCGCCTCGGTCAGCTGCCCCGCCTCCTCGTAGCCGACGTACCCGGGCGGGGAGCCGACCAGTCGGGAGACGGTGTGCTTCTCCTGGAACTCGCTCATGTCGAAGCGGATCATCCGGTCCGGGTCGCCGAACAGCAGCGCGGCCAGCGCCTTGGCCAGCTCGGTCTTGCCGACGCCGGTCGGCCCGAGGAAGAGGAAGGAGCCGGTCGGCCGCTCCGGGTCGCCCATCCCGGCCCGGCCGCGGCGCACCGCCTGGGCGACGGCGGTGACCGCCTCGTCCTGGCCGATCACCTTCTCGTGCAGGTGCTCCTCCAGCTTGAGCAGCCGCTCCTTCTCGGTCGCGTTCAGCTCCGCGACCGGGATGCCGGTCCGGGAGGACAGCACCTGCGCGATGTCGTCGGCCGTCACGTCGACGACCTGCTCGCGGGACTCGGCGATCGCCGCCAGCTCGTCCTCGGTCTGCCGCAGCTCGGTCTTCAGGTTGGCGGCCCGCACGAACTCCTCGTCCGCCACCGCCTCGTCCAGCTCCCGCTTCAGCTTGGTGATCCGGTCCTGCACCGAGGCCGCCTCGGTGGAGCCGCTCAGGCTGCGCAGCCGCACCCGGGCGCCGGCCTGGTCCAGCAGGTCGATCGCCTTGTCGGGCAGGAAGCGGTCGCTGACGTAGCGGTCGGAGAGCGTCGCCGCCGCGTCCAGCGCCTCGTTGCTGAACCGCACCTGGTGGTGCGCCTCGTACGCGTCGCGCAGCCCCTGGAGGATCTCGACCGTCTCCTCGACGCTCGGCTCCGGCACCAGCACCGGTTGGAAGCGGCGCTCCAGCGCGGCGTCCTTCTCCACGTGCTTGCGGTACTCGTCCAGCGTGGTCGCGCCGACCACGCTCAACTCGCCGCGCGCCAGGGCCGGTTTGAGGATGTTGCCGGCGTCCATCGACCCCTCGCCGCCACCGCCCGCGCCGACCACGGTGTGCAGCTCGTCCAGGAACAGGATCACGCTCTTCCCGGCCGCCGTGACCTCGTCGATCACCTTCTTCAGCCGCTCCTCGAACTCGCCCCGGTACTTGGAGCCGGCCACCAGGGCGGTCAGGTCGAGGGTGACCACCCGCTTGTCCCGTAGGCTCTGCGGCACGTCCCCGGAGACGATCCGCTGTGCCAGGCCCTCGACGATCGCGGTCTTGCCGACGCCCGGCTCGCCGATCAGTACCGGATTGTTCTTGGTCCGCCGGGAGAGGATCTCGACGGTCTGCTCGATCTCCTCGGCCCGCCCGACCACCGGGTCCAGCCGGCCCGAACGCGCCGCCCCGGTGAGGTCCCGCCCGTACTCGTCCAGCGTCGGCGTCTCGCTCGGGTGCGCCCCCGCGCTGCCGCGTTCGCCGCCGGTGCCGCGCCCCTCCAGCACCGACTTCAGCGCCTGCGGCGAGGGCGCCGCGTTGCGCAGCGCCGTACCCGCGCCGGAGCGCTCCTGCTCCAGCAGCGCGCCGAGGATGTGCTCCGGGCCGATGTACGAGGCGCCGACCGCCTGCGAGCGGGCGTGCGCGGCGAGCAGCGCGCGCTTGGCGGAGGGGGTGAGCGCGGGCTGGCCGTCCAGCGAGGACGGGCTCCCGGACGGCAGCGCGTTCTCCAGGTCATCGGACAACCGGTCCGGGTCGATGCCGGCCCGCTTCAGCATCCGCCGCGAGGGCTCCACCCGGGTGGCCGCCCAGGCCAGGTGCGCGGTGTCGAGGTCGCTACTGGCGTCCTCGGCCGCCCGCTGCGCGGCGAGCCCCAGCAGTTCCTGGGAGGACTCGCTGAGCAACCGCCCGATCGGCACCCGCTGCACGGCGGGCGGGGACGCCAGCGGACTCATCCCGAAGAACCGGCTGAGCAGGTCGGAGAACGGATCGTTCGATCCGAACGGGGGTATGGTCACGGAGCTTCACCTCTCCCAAGCGGTTTGCAGCCACACAAACACAGGCCGCGGGCGCCCGCCTCCCGAGCAGATCCGCCCGAACTCCTCCGGTGACGCGCTCGTCCGGTGACCTGCTCATCGGGTGACATGCTCATCCGGTGACGTACTCATCGGGTGATGTGGTCCAGCAGCACGCCACCGCTGTACGTCACCCCCATCGCCAGCAGCCCGCCCACGACGTTGCGCACCACCGCCAGCGCCCGCCCGGCCCCGCCCAGCCGGGCGCTGGTCCAGCCGGAGAGGGTCAGCGCGAGCACCACCGCGGCCACCGTCACCCACAGCCGCCACGACTCCGGCGGCAGCATCACCGCCAGCAGCGGCACCAACGCACCCAGCGTGAACGCGGCCGCGCTGGCCAGCGCCGCCTCCCAGGGATTGGTCAACGCCTCGGGATCGATGCCGAGTTCGGTCTGCGCGTGGGCCGCCAGCGCGTCCCGCTCGGTCAGCGCCGCCGCCACCTCCCGGGCCAGGCCGGCGGTCAGCCCGCTGTCCCGGTAGTAGTCGGTGAGTTCGTCGAGCTCGCCCTCCGGGTCCTCGGTCAGCTCGCGCTGCTCCTTCGCCAACGCGGCCCGCTCGGTGTCCCGTTGGGTGCTGACCGAGACGTACTCGCCGACGGCCATCGACATCGCCCCCCGCCAGCAGCCCCCGCCACCCCCGCCGCGAGCAGCGCCGTACGGGACCCGGCCGCGCCCGCCACGCCCGTCACGATCCCGGCCGTCGAGACCACGCCGTCATTGGCGCCCAGCACGGCCGCCCGCAGCCAGTTCAACCGCGCCGACAGCTCCGCCCGGGACTCCCCTGTCTGCTCCGCCATCCGCGCCCACCGCTCTCAAGGGTCCGTACGGCCCTCCCGATCCTCGCCCACCCCCTCCGACCCCGCCACCCGCCGCCGCACGTCGGCCAGCAGCTTGTCCAGCAGGCCGACCAGGGTCTCCCGCTCCGCCTCCGACAGCCCGCCGACCAGCCGCGCCTCCCGGCCGAGCACCACGTCCACGGACTGCTCGACCAGCTCGTGCCCGGCCGCCGTCAGTGACACCAGCACCGCCCGCCGCCCGTGCCCGGCCTGCTCCCCCGGCTCCCGGACCACCAGCCCCTGCGCCTCCGCCCGGGCCACCCGCTGCGAGATCGCGCCCGCCGTGACGAGGGTGCGACGGGCCAGTTCACGGGTGGTCAGCGCGTACGGCTCACCTGATCGGCGCAGCACGGAGAGCAGGTCGAGCGTCGCGGCGTCGATCCCGGCGGCGCGCAGGGCCCGGGCGCGGTCGTCGGTGAACAGCTTGGCGAGCCACCAGACCGGGGTGACCACCTCGATCGAGCCGGTCGGCGTCCCGGGCCGCTCGCGCTCCCAGGCTCGGGCGATCTGGGCCGCCGTCACTTCCGTTGCCACTGCCGGCCTCCTCCGTTACGTTTAGGTCTAAACATACATCGGAGAGGACCTGAGAGGACCCCCATGGCCCGCACCGTCCTGATCACCGGCGGCACCAGCGGCATCGGCCGCGCCACCGCCGAGCTCTTCGCCGCCGACGGAGACCGCGTCCTGATCACCGGCCGCCACCGCGACACCGTGGAACGCGCCGCCGCCGAACTCACCGTCGAGGGCGTGGCGTGCGACGCCACCGACCCCCGCCAGGTCTCCGAACTCGCCTCCCGCATCACCGAGTTGCACGTACTGGTGAACGCCTCCGGCGGACTTCCCGGCCCGGCCCCCGCCGACCTCCCGCCGCTCGACGCCCTGCTCGCCACCTGGCACGCCAACCTCGCCCAGAACCTGCTCGGTGCCGTCCTCACCACCACCGCCCTGCGGCCCGCCCTCGCTCCCGGCGGCACCGTGATCAGCATCGGCTCGATCGGCGCCGAACGCCGCGGCGGCGCCTACGGCGCGTCAAAGGCCGCGCTGGCCGCCTGGAACGCCGCCCTCTCCGCCGAACTCGGCCCGCTCGGCGTGACCGCCAACGTCATCTCCCCCGGCTACATCGAGGACACCGGCTTCTTCCAGGGCGCCCTCACCCCCGAACGCCGCGCCGCCCTCATCGCCGAAACCCACACCAACCGCCCCGGCACCCCCGCCGACGTCGCCCGCACCGCCCACTTCCTCGCCTCCCCCGGCGCCCGCCACCTCACCGGCCAGACGCTCCACCTCAACGGCGGTGCCCACACCACGCGTTGAACCCAGCACCGGCCCCAGCACCCGCGACCCAGGTCGGGATCACGCTCCTGACCCGGGCCGCAGGGGCGTTCCAGCTGTTCACGGTCCAGCCGCACTCTTCGTCGCAGGCGTCCTCGTCCGGGACGACTCCTGCCCTGAATGAGTCCCTGGAGGACGCTCCGGCGCGGACGCCGTCGTGGTGGCGGACGCCGTCGTGGTGGCGGTGGCCGTGGGCTCGGGCAGCGGGGTGGGTGAGGCCGAGAGCGGGCAACTCGGCGACGGAGTCGCGGCGGGAGGGGAGACGTCAGGGGTCGGCTGTACCGGGGTCACCGGGTGCGCGCCGCCTCCGCCTCCGTTCGTCGAGGAGCCGAGGAGATTGCCCGTCGCCTCGACCGCGCCGCCGCAGGCGAGCAGCACCGCGGCCAACACGGACAGCCCGACGGAGGCACGCAGCGCCCGGGGCGCAGGCGTGGAACGCAGGTCGGCGGCCATGCTCAGTCCACGTATTCCTGGGCGACCTGGACGTACTCGAAGCCCTTGACGTCGGTGGCGATCTGCATCTGACCGGTCTGCGACGAGGCGATCAGCGTGTTGAGCAGGCCGGAGATCGCCCCGCTCAGCGCCGACTCGGTGTCCGTACCGTCGGCGATGAACAGCGCCTTGGTCGCCACCTCCTGCAGCACACCGCGCTCGGCATCGCCGAAGCCGTACGCGATCACGTGCGGGTAGCGCGGCCGGCTCCGGTCCACCAGCTCGCGGAAGGACTTCCGCCAGCCCGCGTCGGTCGGACCGCCGTCGGTCAGGAAGAAGACCGTCGGCCGCAGCACGCTGTAGTGCTGCGCCCGCAAGCTGCTGACATCCTGTTCGATGCACTCCCGCAACCGGTCGAAGGTCTTGCCGTAGTCCGTGCGCCCGCCGCAGATCACTTCGGGCATGCTCGGCACCTGTTCCATGTCCGACATCGGGATCACCACGTGCACGTCGGTGGAGAAGGCGACCACGCTGACCCGGGCGAACTCCGAGACGCGCGGATTCGTCGCCAGGTTGTAGTGCAGACGCGAGAGGGTCGCGTTGAGCACTGCCTCGTGCGGCTTCATCGACGAGGACGCGTCGATCACCACGTAGGTGGGCAGGCAGAGTGACATGTGTGCACCCCTGAGCTAGTGGTTGGAGGCGATGATGATGACGATGAGCAGGATCACGGCGAAGGCGAGCGCCGAGATCCACTGGGCGTTCCAGGTGGTCGCAGGATCCTTCTTCTTCTCGGCGGTGCTCGTGACGACGGTGCCCTCGACCACGGTCCCCTTGACCACGGCGCCCGACTTGGCGGTGACCGTGCCGGCGGCGGGCTGCGGGACCAGGTGCGACGCGGGCAGCGGCGGCACCGGGGGCAGCGGGGTACGGGTCGGCCGTGGCACGGCCCTGAGGTAGGGCCCGTTGTTCAGCGCCTGGCACAACTGGGCGGCCGCAGGCCGTCGTTCGCGCTCGGTCGCGAACAGCATGTCCAGCAGTACCTCGGAGAGGGCGGGCTGCTCCGGCCAGGGGGACAGGGCGACGCTGTGGAAGGCGCGCGCGTCACGCTGGCCGGTCAGGCACTTGGCGACGAGCAGGCCGAGCCGGTAGCGGTCGGTGTACTGGTCCGCGTCGGAGCCCGGCGGCGTGAGCGGGTCGGCCCAGTTCGGCTGGTGGATGTCGGGCATCTTCTTCGGCTGACAGCCGTCGACGTCGATCAGGTAGACGGAACGCCGGCCGGGGCTCCAGAAGGCGTTGGAGAACGACCAGTCCGAGTAGACCAGGCCCAGCCCCTCCAGGATCGCGGCGAGCTCGGCCAGTTGACGACAGGCCGCCAGTCGGCCCTCGAAGCCCGGGCGCGGCAGGCCGACGCCCCGGATCGACTCGTCGGACTTCGCCAGCCAGTCGATCTCGACGAACCGACGCTCGCTGAACTTGCCACGCCGCAGCTCGGAACGGTACTGCTCGGGCGCCATCGGGATCACGCAGCCGACGGCCGGGTTGCCGGGCTCGTGGATCCGGGCCGCGGGCCAGCACGTCCCGGCGTACAGGGTTGCCCGCTCCGCCTCCGGCAGCGTGTCCGGAGCCGAGATCAACAGGTCGATCCGGTCGGCGTCCTCCGGGTGCGGGTCCGGCCGGTAGAGCTTGGCCAGCCAACCCGGATGGTCCGTCAGCGGCCGTACGGCGACGGCCTGGCCGTTGTGCTCGGAGATCGGCTCGGCGAGCGGTCCGAGATCGTCGAGGCCCACGGCCCGCGGCAACGACCAGCCCCGCGGATCGACCGCCGGGACGCCGCCGTCGGCGATGGGTTGGAGGTCGGTCATGCCCCCCTGCCGTTCCACACCACGACGGCGGTGCGATCGTCGAGGCACTGCGGTGCGTCGAAGCCGACGTCGGCGGTGAACCGGGTGGCCGGGACCGGCGTGCGCCAAGCGTTCGCGAAGTACTCGTTGACGTTGCCCGCCGGGTCCGCCCACGCGTCGCCGATTCCGTCCGTGACCAGGGCCAGGGCGGCGCCGGGAGCCAGCGTGACGTAGCCGTCCAGGGCCAGGTTCGGCGTGTCCGGCAGTCGGCCGGCGACCTCGTTCGAGACCACCGGGGCCGCGCGGTCCTTGGCCTCGCCGGCGGAGAACCGCCACCGCGGGACGCGTGGGTCGAGTGTCCAGGCCGAACTGTCACCGAGCCACCCGACCCACGCCCGGGCCGCGCCGCTCGCGTCCGGCTCGGCGATCACCGCGGTGATCAGCACGGTGGCCAGGTGCGCGGTACCGACGCCGCGTCCGGCCGCCTGCCCGGCGATCGATTCCGCGACCCGCCCGTACAACTCCTTGACGTCGAGCCGGTCGAAGCCACCTGCCTCGATCTGCTCGCGCAGCAGGGTGACGGCCTGGCTGGAGGCCGTGGTGGCCCCGGTGTCGGACCAGGCCGCGCTGGACAGGCCGTCCGCCACGGCCACGATCGCGTACCGGCTGTCCCGGGTGCGCCCGATCCGGTAGGAGTCCTGTCGCGGCCCGGCGGGCTGATCACAGCGGTGGCCGGGCCCGACCACGGAGGCCGCGCGGATGGTGAGGGCGCCGACCGTGGCTTCGTCGGCGGCGATCCCGTTCTGCACCGTGCGCTCCGGCAGCAGCCAAGGGAAGCCCTGGGCCCGCGCACCGTCACCGAAGCGGGGAACGCTCAGGTCGGTCGGCCGCTCACGCAGGAACGGCCGGGGTTTGCCCGGCTGGGCCGTCGGCGCCGTCGGACCTGCGACGTAGCGGCAGGCCGGCGCCGTCGCGTCGGGCCGGGGCTCCCGTTCGAGCCGATCCCGCCGTCCGGTCGGCGTCGCAGCGGCCTCGGACCCCAGCGCGGCCGCCGCGCCGACGGCACCCACCGCCGCGAGGGCGAACACGTCCACCAGCCAGCCGTAGTGCCGGTGCGGCGTGCCGACCTCGATGAAGGCCCCGACGGCGACGGTCACGAGCAGCGCCGCCCGCACCCAGCCGTCCGTCAGACCGTCCCGCCGGCTCTCGCCCCCGCTCACGGCCGCTCCCCGGAATCGCGGGACCTCGGCCCGGAGGCGAAGTGCTGGTTGCCGTGCTGGACCGCGAACACCTCGCCCGAACCGGTGGCGGAGTTGACCTGGACCGTGACGTCCGGCTGCTGCCGGATCGGCAGCGAGGCCAGGGCCATGACGTCCTGAGCGAGAGCCGGGTTCCGGTCGAGCAACTGGAACAGGGCCTCCGTCCAGTAGGCCACGACCTCGGCGTCGACCGCTCCCCTCGTGGCGGTCGACGCCCGCTCCAGCGCGCCGGACAGTTCCCTGCGGCGGCCGCCGTGGGCCCGGGCGATGACGCCGCCCATCAGCCGTTTCGCCTCCGTCCAGAGGTCGGTGCCCATCGCGGAGACCAGAGCGGTGGCTCCGCTCGCGGCCAGCTCGGCGAGTTCCTGGTTCATCGGCGTTTCAGCCCCGTTCGTTGTATCGGATGTGCTGGTCACCGCGGCCGACGGCGAAGACCGTGCCGTTCCCGGTGGCCCGGACGAGTTGCTCCACGGCCCGTGGCCCGGCTTCCGCGGGCCGCTCACCGGAGCCGGGTTCCCGGCCGGAACCGAGGTGCGGACCGACCGGGCTGCCCGGGTACCAGAGCCAGGCCCGTGCGGCGTACTCCTTGACCCTGACCTCGGCCGCGGTGAAGGCACCGGCTTCGAGCCCCTCGTGGCCGTGCCCGACCGTCTCCTCGTAGTAGTGCTGCGAAAGGATCGCGGCCACCGGGGTGCCGTCCGGACCGGCCGCGGCCGCCCGCCGCAGCGGGGCCGAGTCGAGCAGCCGGGCGAGCGCCTCGAACGGGGTGCCGGAGACGGTGCCGTCCGGATCGAGCCGGACCTCCCCCGCGTGCAGCGCCGCCCGCACCCGCAGCCTGGCCTCCGGGCCGGCGTGCCGGTTGTGCTCGCGGATCCGCGTGCCCAGTTCCGGCAGTAGCGGGACCAGCAGTCCGGCCTTGGGCAGCCCGGCCGGGGCGACGAGCCGGCAGCCGTCGCCGGTGTCCACGTACACGAAGTCCCGCGGGTCCGAGTCCGTGTGGTCGAAGGCACCGGACAGCGCGGATCGCAGCGCGTCGCGGATCTCCTGCAGTCGCTGCTGACCGCGGCCCGCGGAACCCGCGATGTCGCACGCCAGCAGGGCTCGGTATTCATACCTCGGATTCACATTCCCTCCGCGATCACGACGGGGGCGGCAGTTCGGAGATCGACATGCCGTCGGCGCCGAAGTTCCGTCGCCGACAGGATGATTGCCGAGATCGTAGAGGAGGGGTCCTCGGGTAGAACGGCTACTAATACGGCTTGTCCGGCTTCGGCCGGACGAGGAGGAGGGATGACCGATGGGCAACACACGAGTGCGCGGGGCCGAGGCCTACTGGCCGCCGGCCGGACTGCTCGGCAGGGTCGGCGAGGCCGACCGCCGAGTCCTGCTGGGGCTCGGCCACGGCGTCGTCTACCCGGCTGGTCAGATCACCATCCACGAGGCCGACACCTCGGACTTCGCGCTGCTCCTGATCGGCGGCACGGTGAAGGTCACCGCGCACGCACAGGACGGTCGGGAGGCGCTGCTGGCCGTACGGATGGCCGGGGACCTGGTCGGGGAGCTCGCCGGGATCGACGGTCAGCCACGCAGCGGTACGGTGACCACCTGCGGCCGGGTGCTGGCCCGCTACATCCTGTCCTCCGAACTGCTGGAGTGCACGAAGCGGCACCCCGCCATCGGGCTCGCACTCAGCGCGAGCGTGGTGGCCAAGCTGCGCACGGCGACCGGCCGGATCGTCGACTTCACCGGTTGCGACGTGCTCGGGCGGCTGGCCAGGATCCTGCACCACCTGGCCGTCACCTACCGGCGACCCGGCCGGAACGAAGCCCAACTCCCGCTTTCGCAGCCCGAGATGGCCACGCTGGTCGGCGCTGCGGAGTCGTCGATCCACAAGGCCCTGCGGGCCCTGCGGGAGTCGGGCGCGGTCGTCACGGGCTACCGCAGGATCACGATCCTCGACCTGGACCACCTCGCCCGGATCGCCGTCGCGGCCGAAGCGGCCGAAGCGGCCCATTCGCCGGCGATCTCACCAAACAGCTAAAAGCGCCGGGTTCCCACGACGGGTCGGCGCCAGCATGACCGAGTGCCGGGAGCCGAGCGTCGGAGAGGACCGGGGAAGCAGATGCCAGAGAACAACGGTGCTCCGGGCGGTTCCGGACGGATCCGGACGGGCGATGTCTCCGGAACGATGATCGTCGGCAACCGGAACACCGTGACCAACCTGAACATCACCGCCGGGCACGGTTCGGCCATCACCCTGAATGCGGGACCGCCGCCGAATCCGGTCAAGCGTCAGCCGATCTCCCACCTGCCGCGCTCCGGCGCCGATCCGCTGATCGGCCGGGAGCGGGAGCTCCAGGCACTGCAACAGGCCATCGGAGCAAGGCAGTTGGTGCAGATCTGGGGCACCTCCGGGGTCGGCAAGAGTGCGCTGCTGCGCCACGTCGCCCGCACTTTGCCGCGCGGGCCCGAGGGCGTGGCCTACATCGAAGCCGGCGGACGGACGGCCGACGACCTCGCGCAGGCGATCTTCGACATCAGCTTCGACGCGCCGAACTACAAGCCGTCGCTGGAGGTGCTGAAGGAACACCTGAAAACCCTGCGGCTGCGGATCTACCTGGACGACGCGGGACTCGACGAGAAGGACCTGCACCGGCTCTTCGACATGGCCGGACAGTCCGCCTTCGTCTTCACCTCGCAGCACCGGTCGCCGGTCGCCGGCGTACACGCGATCCGACTCGACGGACTGACGGACACGGCAGGGGTGCACCTCGTACAGACCGTACTGGCCCGTCCGTTGCGGCCCGAGGAAACTCAGACCGTGGCGGCGCTGTGCGACGCCCTGCACGGCAATCCGCTCCGGCTGCGGCGCATCGCCCTGTCAGTCGCGACCGGCAAGCGCCTGCCGACCATCGCCGACCTCCCCGCACTGCTCCCCGCCCTGCTCAACAGGCTCCAGCCGGCCGAACGTGACCTGCTGCACCTGCTCGGCTCGCTGTCCGGCGCCGAGTTGGCGGCCCCGCAGCTCAACGCCCTGCTCGGCCGGACGGACAGCGACGCGCTCGCCGGCGGCCTGGTGCGGCACGGCCTGCTGATCGCCTCGGAAACCGGCTACGGGTGTCCCCCGGACGTCGCCGAGTGCGTACTCAAGAGCCGGATGACGCAATTCCCGGCCGATCGGCTCTGCCGGGCGCTCACCGCGTGGGTCGAGTCGCGGGACACCACCCCGGACCAGGTCGCGGCCCACTTCCAGGCCCTGGACGTCGCGGTGCTGGGAGCGGAGAGGAGCGGACAGGCGCAGCTCGGCGTGGAGTTGGCCCGTGCCGCCTCGCCGAAACTGGCGCTCTCCCGGCAGTTCGACGCGTGGGGCAGCCTCCTCGGAGCCGGCTGGGCCGCCGCGAAGAGCGTGGGCGACCGCGCGGGCGAGGAGTTCTTCCTGCGCGAGGCGCGCACCCGCCGCAAGGCGATCGGCCGGGCCGCACTGACGACGGCCCTGGCGCTGGAGGCGGGGGCGCTCTGGCAGGAACTCGCCGCCCTGCAAGCGCACTCGGTGGCCCACCATGCCGCGACGACGGCGATCACCGCCGTGCCGCCGGTCGCGCCTCTCGCGCCGGTCGTGCCGGTTGCTCCGGTCACGCCGGTCACCCCGGCACCGACCGCGGTCGCCCCGCCGACGGTCACCCATCCGGCGGTCAGCCCCCCGACGATCACCCACCCGGTCCCCACCCCCACTGCTCCGGCGCCCGTGCACGCGCCGACTCCACCACAGGTGATCGACCTGTCCCAAACCGCCCAACAGCCCCTGCCCGCCGGCCACGTGGCCGGCACACACGCCGCCCCCTCGCACGCAGTGCCGCAGAAGATCGACCTCTCGGGTGCCCACAGCTCCGCCACCACCCACTCGACGCACGCCGCGAGCAGCACCGCGACCACGACCAGCACGGGCCACACGGCGCTCGCCACCGCCGGTGCAGCGACTGCCAAGGGCGGAGTGGCCCTCGTCGTCGCCTGCGTGGTCGGCCTCGGGACCGTGCTCGGCGTGGGGGCCATGGTCTACGCCCAGAACCAGTCGGACGGGACTCCGGCGGCCCAGGCCACCTACCCATCGGTCCCGACACGGCCGGTCTACACCCCCAGGCCGCCGGTCCCGGCTCCCCCGGTCTACACCCCCAAGCCGCCGGCCCCGGCCCCGGCCCCGTTGGTAACGCCGGACCCCGTTGATCCTGTGTGCGCAACGGCGGAACCGGAATTGGAACAGGAGACCCAGCAGTACAACGCCGACCTGGCCACCGTGCAAAGCGCCGTCGAGTCGTACAACAACGCCATAGAGGCGCACAACTCAGGACGGACCTCCACCGTTCCCGACGACAGCGCGATGAACTCCCGTATCGACATCATCCTCAAGGACCTGCGCGCCAGCGAGTCCACGTTGCGGGGAGCCATATCGCAAGCACGGGACAGATCCGTGGTAGCCGACCTCAAGGGCATTCTGACCGCTCGCCAGCAGGAGGAGAGCC
The DNA here is from genome assembly GCF_053596495.1 of Kitasatospora sp. NPDC001683. Lineage (NCBI taxonomy): Bacteria > Bacillati > Actinomycetota > Actinomycetes > Kitasatosporales > Streptomycetaceae > Kitasatospora > Kitasatospora sp. NPDC001683. The sequence continues at coordinate 61,469 of NZ_JBSFGK010000008.1, read as the reverse complement.
AGTTCCGCTCGTTTCGGAACAAGACCAGTAACAGCTACGACACAGCCAGCCAGGCTTCGGCATTCAACTCGGCCTGGCGGAGTCTGGTGATCCACTGCACAGCCTTTTGATCCGCCACAAGACCGACCAGGAAAGGCCGACCATGCCTACGGAATCCACCCCCGGCAACATCCACGCCGGAGACGTCTCCGGCACCTTCATCGTGGGCGACGACAACCACGTGACGAACACGACCACGCATCACCCCGAGCAGCCGCAGCCCCAGTCGCGCCAGCAGAACTCGGCCGAGGACCAGGCAGCCGTCTTCGCGGTGGAGCACGGCACCATGCACGTCACCTACAACGCCGAATCCGCGACCGAGCCCGAGGTCCGAGGAACGCCTCAGCCCTGATCGGCCAGCAGCTCCAGGTCCTGGGCGTTCAGTGTCGCCGTCCTCAGCAACTCCCTGATCAGGTTGACGCTGAGCGTCGAGCCGACCGGCTCGCCGACCTCATCACGCGTCAGTCCGCGCACACCCCGCCGGCGCAGCCGCTCGCGCACGTCCTCGACCGTGTTGGCGGCCGACTTGTGGGTCCAGTACTTGGTCGCGTGGGGCGAGGCGTTGGCCAGCCGGGCGGTGTCCTCCCAGGCCAACGGGAGCGGGAAGGCGTCCTGGCCCTCCAGGTAGCGCCGGGCGAGCGCGGTGAGCACGAGTCGCTCCTGCGGGGAGAGTACGTAGACCGTCTCGGGAGCCGCGGTCTCGGCCCTGCTCGTGGCACGGGGGTGCCGGTCGTCCCCGTCCACGACGCGGACCTCCACCAGGTGGGAGCGCCGCTTGGACGAGTTGATCACCAGCGGGGTGTACCCGGGCCCGATGATCCGCTGGTGGCCGGTGAGCATCAGCACGCCGTCGGGCAGTTCGATCGGCAGGTTGCCGGTGTTGACCAACCACCAGTCGCCGTCCGTGCCCGCGCAGGTGAAGACGCCGTGCCGACGGCTGACGGTCGGGTCGTCGACACCGACCGGTACGTGCACGTCCTCGCGGTCGCGCCCGAACAGCAAGGTGTACCGGCGCGGCGGCACGGCGTATCCACCCTCCGGGCCGAGCACGAAGATCGTCCCGGGCGGCGCCGGGGGCACCCGGTCGGCGGGACTGCCCGGCGGCAGCATCCGCGGTGGGAAGTTTCCGTTCGTCATCTCACATACCTCCGCCTCGGCTCGCGCCAGTGAGTGTACGAGCGCACCGGGAGGAGCGGTCCTCCCGCGGACATGCGGTGTGCGAGCTTGCGGAACCGCCAACTCTGTTTGCCCGGCCATGAACTTGCTCGATAACCTGCCCGCCGTGAGCACGATCAGCCGGCGAGCTGCTGCGATCGACAGCATGGTCGCCCAACCACTCGGGCCGGGCGATCCGCAGGAGATCGGCAGCTTCAGCATCATCGGCCTGCTCGGTACCGGCGGCATGGGCGAGGTCTACCTCGGGGTCTCGGACCGGGGCTACGCCGCCGTCAAGCTCGTCCGGCCGCGGCTGGTCTCCAGCGAGCGCTTCGAACGGGAGGTCGGCATCCTCTACCGCGTGCCGTTCGGAGTCGGACCGCGGGTGCTGGCGAGCGACGGCACTCCGGAACGCCCGTGGTTCGCCACCGAGTACGTCCCCGGGCTCACGGTGGACGAGGCGGTCCGGCTGCACGGCCCGCTGCCCGCCGAGGCGCTGTGGCTGCTACTGGCCGAGACAGCCGCTCAACTGCGGGCCGTACACGCGTCCGAGATCGCGCACCGCGACATCAAGCCCGCCAACGTCATGCTGGTGCGCGACGGCGTGAAACTGATCGACTTCGGCATCGCGCGCGCCGCGGACCAGGCGAGGCTCACCAGGAGCGGTGGCAGCTACGGAACGCAGGGCTTCTCGGCACCGGAGCAGCAGGCCGGGGACGAGGACGTGGCAGCGCCCGCGGACGTCTACTCGCTCGCGGCGCTCCTGCTCTACGCCGCCTCGGGTCGCACGCCCAGCGCCGTTCCCGACCTGGAGCCGCTGCGCGCCGTGGACGCCGACCTCGCCGCCATCCTCGAGCCCTGTCTCGCCACCGAGCCCGGAGCGCGCCCCACCGCCCACGAGATCGCCCTGGCGGTCCACCCGCACCTGCTCGTCCCGCCTCCGTCCTGGCCGCCTGAGGTCATGTCACGCATCGACTCGCGACGTGACTTCGCCGAAACACCGGTCGGCAAGCTGGCGACCGTCCCGCCACCGGACACGAGCACGGACCCGAAGCCTGACGCCGGGGCCACGCCCCTCGCATCACCTCGCCGCCCGCGCAAGCACCTGCTCCTGTTACCGATCGCCGCGGTGATCGCCCTCGGCGCGGTCGCGGTGTTCGTCCTCAGCCCGTCCACACTCCCGCAGAACCACACTTCGCGGGAGTCCGGCGGCACGCCGGTCACCGTGGAGCCCCTGGCCGGGACGACGCACGGGCCCTCCGCAAGCCCGAGCGCCTCGAACTCCGCCACCGCGCAACCCTCTCCCCCGCCTTCGACCACCCCGACCGGCACCACGCGGACGCCCTCCCCGAGCCTGCAGCCCTCGACCTTCTCCACCGCCAAACCCGCCTCCCCGCCACCGACCGCCCCACCGAGTACGGCCGCCGCCACGCCCTCAGCGGCCGCCCCCAGCCCCACCTCGTCGTCGATCAGCGGCATCAACGGCCACGACGACCCGGCCCAGGTCAAGGGCTCCGAGGCGGACACCAGTTGGTTCGGCAACGACGCCGCCTGCTCCGCCTGGCTGGACGACGACGGCTCCGGCTCACTCGCGGGCGTGCTCAACACCTCCCTGAACCAGACCTGCGTCGCCGAACTCTCCCGCAGCGACGGCCTCACCTACACCTTCCGCGCCTCCTGGGGCGCCACGAAGACGAGCTTCGTCCCCGACATCGGCTACACGATGTGGATCTGCGTCTGGAACGCGAGCAACCGATCCACCGAGCAGTGCTCCGCTCGCTTCGGCATGAACGGCACCACCCCGGTCCGCCGGTGAAACGAGGCCGCCGCAAGAAGCACCCACAGGCCGCCACGCCCCGGCCACCCGCACACCGGCCCTCGCCGGCCGTTCGGAGAAATTCGGGAGGCTGATCTGTGCGGCGAGACCGCATCGAGCGCGTCCGAGACCGTCGCGAGACTGCCGAAACGACCGCGGCCCAGATCAGGATCATGCTCCTGACCTGGGCCACAGTGTGCGTTTCAGCTGTTCACGGGGTGGGCGCGGACGGTTTCGAACCGCCGACATCTGCTTTGTAAGCTCGTTCGACCTTTCGGGCGGGCTCAGCGAACCCGCACGCGCCTCCCGGCAGCCGGGCGCAGGCAGCCTTCCCTGCCGTCTCATGTACGTCGGTGTTGCCGTCAGGATCTGCCGTCAGCGGAGCCCAGGAGTGGGGAGGATTTGGGCCCACTGCCGCTTCGCCCTGAATGAGGTCCGGGGTGGTCACGGACCGGCACAGAAACGCAAACACACTGCCCAGAGCGTTGGCCTGCGTTGGTCTCGGCCCTGCCAGAGCAGCCCTGATCTCAACATCTTCTCGCGAAGCCCTCCCAAGTGAGCGAACGAGCGCCATTCTCTCGTCGCGCCGTCTCAGAAGCCCAGAATGTTTCGCAGCTCAGCGACGCGATCCATGGCCGCGCGCGGGCCGTACGCAGCGATGCTCGAAAGCGCTGCGGCGGCCCCAGCGGCAATCGGCATGCCCTCTCCGGGGTAACCAAGCATAATCCAGGAGCAGGCGACAACAGCCGTGGCCGACACCACAGCGGCCAACCGCAGGCCGGCTCCGCGGCGTTCTGGCGCAACCACGCCTTCAAGATCGGCCTCAGAGAGAAGCTGTCCAATCTTCGACTCTGCGTAGTTGTTAGAAATAGTGACCAGAGTGCGCGCGAGATCCTTCATGGACTCAACCCCTCGCGTATCCATCTGGTCCTCCATCTGCTGGAGTTTGGCCGCCACAAGGGCGGCATTCTTCTTCACTGAGTGACGCCTCGGCGAGAACCGTCCGATACTGCCGTGGACTCGATGAATGCGCAAGACAGAACGCCTAACATTGGCGCAGGCATGGTCCAATCCGCGTACAGCGACAGGTCGCTCATCACCAACCGAGGAGTAGACGGCTTCACATTGCCGAATCGCCGCCCCCGTGCCGAGCAGAAAGCGATAACGTGAAACGGTGGGATTATGATCGGCAGCCCAGATCAAAATCGGCGTAATGATAGCGGCCGTCAGAACGTTTCGGGGCTGCAAGTCCTGCGCAAGCCGTCCTGTCTCAATCGTTTTCACTACAGCCACGGCCATGTCGCCGCCCAGGACTCCGATGATGAAGGTCAGAACCCTGTACCGCAGGCGAATTTCTCCAGCGGAGCTTTTACCTGCAATTCGCAGAGAGTCCGACGGCAGATCCGAGAGACCTAGGGAATCTAGCGAGCTAGACATTTCCTGAAATGCCTTCTCCGCAGTTCTAGAATTCCACTGCACCCACTTTTGACGCGTCATCGGCAGGCGCTTGACGATCCACAATGGGCCCTTGTAGGCGAAAATAGCCAAAGCTATGAAAATTGCATTCGCGAACACCACTTGCTGGATTTTCGACAAGAGCTGAAAGTCGATTATCAATTCTCCCCCAACGCTTCGCACCCGAGGAGGATCGTAGCGGTCCGCACCGTCACATGAAGGGCGATTGGCGCGTTCAGCGGCTGCGTATGGGACTCGAACCCGCGGTGACGGCGATGCTGCCCGATCTGCCCTTGAGATGCCCCTGTTCCCCGCAGCTCCCCGCCTGATCGGGCACGGCTGGCGGCACGCGGGGCACACCCGCCGGCGGCCCGAACCGAAACCTCACGCAGGTCACGACCTCCTGGGAACGCGTGGTGTTCCGCATGTTGCGGTTGGCAGTACCGTGCCCACGCGGGCGGGGCGGGCGCGCGCCCTTGCCTTGGTGGAGCTGAGGCAGTGTGACCGAGCCAGGCATGCGGGACCGCGGCGCCTGCCATCAGGAGTGGTTGCCATTCGAGCTGCCTCGCGGGGGAGGCAACAACAGGTCACGCTCCGGGTGGCTTTCGCCGGTGACGTTGCCCTGGACGCCGAGATCCTGGCGGGCGGCGTCGTGGAACTCATTGATAGCGCCGAAGACGGCGCGGTTGCGGGCGCGCCACTCGTCAAGGGTGCCGTGTACCTTGCCGCCGGCCTGCCAGTCGACTTCGAGGGCTGCCGCGTTGAGCCGGTGGGCAGCCTCTACGACCTCGTCGCCGCCGAGGAGCATGATGCGCTCGAAGGCACGGCCGCGCTGCCAGTTGGCCTCCGCCAGCTCCGCGGTGAGCTCGTGCTCGCCCTTGGCGCTCGCGTGGATGCCTTCCTTGTGCTCGTAGAGGTGGACGGCGAGGAAGACGCACGACCTGATCTTGTCGATGTAGCCCTCGTACGCGTGGAGCTTCTTCTCGTCCCACCGGGTCAGCAGCTCGTGTTGCTTCCGGCGCCGCTCCATCGCATGGTTAGTAAGGTGCGTCGTCAGCGCACCCACGAGGACGGCTGCGATCGTCACAATCTGTTCGGCCGCGGCCAAGTCTCCCCCAAGACATGAAGTTCTCTTGATGTCTTGAGGATTCTAGGAGTTGGGCGGGTGCTCGGCCCTGCCAACGGCTGATTTGCTGCATGTCCCGTTGGTGCGCTCTACGCGTGAGCAGGCTGAAACATCAGGGGGGCTGTACCCAGGCGCATTTGGGAGCGTCTGCCGCCGGGTTGGTACGTGACACTGTGACAGCTGTGACGCCTGCTCCTCCGTGTTTCAGCTGGTCCCCTTGGTAGATGTGGTACCGCTGCGTACGGAAGTCCACCGTTTGGCCAGTTGCGAGGGCGGCTGTCAGTCTGCGGCGAGAGCACCTGGGTCTTCGCGATTTTGATGTCGCTGGTATACGAGAGCGCTCAGATCAGATGATTGCTTTGGATCTCTGGCCCGTGCCAGGCGAGTAATGACCATGCAGATCACATGAGCCCGTCTGTACGAGGGCTGCGGCGCTGGCTCAGTCATGTGTTGTGCCGTCAGGCCTTTGACGTCGGTAGAGCGCGATGTCGTTTTGGAAGCCGACGACGAGGTCGCCGGTGGTGGTGAGGGCCGCGCAGCGAGGGGCACTGAGTGCGACCACTGCCGTAGTCGTGCCCGTGCGCAGATCCCACACCCGCACCGTCCCGTCGTCGCCAGCAGTGACAGCGGTGGGAACACCGTCGAGCATGGTGCACGCCACCGCGGAGACCACGCTGGTATGACCGGTGAGGGGGTTGCCGATCGCCTGGCCGGTGTGCAGATCCCACACCCGCACCGTCCTATCCCAGCTGGCAGTGACGGCGACGGGGACGCCGTCGAGCATGGTGCACGCCACCGCGGAGACCACGCTGGTGTGGCCGGTGAGGGGGTTGCCGATCGCCTGGCCGGTGTGCAGATCCCACACCCGCACCGTCCTATCCGCGCTGCCGGTGACGGCGACGGGGTCGCCGTCGAGCATGGTGCACGCCACCGCGGTCACAGCGATGGTGTGGCCGGTCAGGGGGTTGCCGATCGCCTGGCCGGTGCGCAGATCCCACACCCGCACCGTCCTATCCACGCTACCGGTGACGGCAACGGGGACGCCGTCGAGCATGGTGCACGCCACCGCGGTCACGGTTTCGGTGTGGCCGGTCAGGGGGTTGTCGATCGCCTGGCCGGTGCGCAGATCCCACACCCGCACCGTCCTATCCTCGCTGCCGGTGACGGCGACGGGGACGCCGTCGAGCATGGTGCACGCCACCGCGGTCACGGTCCCGGTGTGGCCGGTGAGAGGGTGGCCGATCGCCTGACCGGTGCGCAGATCCCACACCCGCACCGTCGTATCCCAGCTGACGGTGACGGCGGCGGGGATGCCGTCGAGCGTGGTGTACGCCACTGCGTTCAGCTCGCTGGTGTGGCCGGTGAGGGGGTTGCCGATCGCCTGACCGGTGCACAGATCCCACACCCGCGCTGTCTTGTCGTCGCTGCCGGTGACGGCGACGGGGACGCCGTCGAGCATGGTGTACGCCACTGCGTTCAGCTCGCTGGTGTGGCCGGTGAGGGGGTTGCCGATCGCCTGGCCTGTGCGCAGATCCCACACCCGCGCTGTCTTGTCGTCGCTGCCGGTGACGGCGACGGGGACGCCGTCGAGCATGGTGCACGCCACCGCAGTCATGGGGCCGGTGTGGCCAGTGAGAGGGCGGCCGATCGCCCGGCCGGTGCGCAGATCCCACAGCCGAGCCGTGTCGTCGTTGCCGACGGTGACGGCAACGGGGACATTGTCGAGCGTGGTGCACGCCACCGCGATTACCCGGCTGGTGTGGCCGGTGAGGGGGTTGCCGATCATCTGGCCTGTGCGCAGATCCCACACCCGCACCGTGTCGTCGTCCCCGCCAGCGGTGACGGCGGCGGGGATGCCGTCGAGCGTGGTGCACGCCACCGCGGTCACCGTGCTGGTGTGGCCGGTGAGGGGGTTGCCGATCACCTGGCCTGTGCGCAGATCCCACACCCGCACCGTCTCATCCGCGCTGCCGGTGACGGCGGCGGGGATGCCGTCGAGCGTGGTGCACGCCACCGCGGTCACGGTTTCGGTGTGGCCGGTGAGGGGGTTGCCGATCACCTGGCCTGTGCGCAGATCCCACACCCGCACCGTCTCATCCGCGCTGCCGGTGACGGCGGCGGGGATGCCGTCGAGCGTGGTGCACGCCACCGCGGTCACGGTTTCGGTGTGGCCGGTGAGGGGGTTGCCGATCACCTGGCCTGTGCGCAGATCCCACACCCGCACCGTCTCATCCGCGCTGCCGGTGACGGCGATGGGGATGCCGTCGAGCGTGGTGCACGCCACCGCGTTCACCTTGCCGGTGTGGCCGGTGAGGGTGTCGTGCAGGGCGGGGTTGAAGGTGCTGTTGGTGGCCCAGACCGGTGTCCAGTGGTCGGGCGGGATGTGTCGGGTGAGGCCCCGGTGGAGGTCGGGGTGGGTGGCGCGGGCGGCGTCGAGGGCGAGGATCTGGCGTCGTTGTGCCGGGGCCGCCGTGTCGTGGAGATACAGGCTGGTGCGGTAGACGGCGGCGGTCAGCCGTGCGGACTGGCTGTGTGCATGGTGGAGGTCGGGAGTGAGGCCGCGCGGTGCGGCATGGACGAGGTATTCGCTGTGGGTGAGGGCGTGGTCGAGGAGTCCGGCCTGGGCGGCGTGGTGGGCGAGGTGGTTCAGGGCGTAGGGGTGGGCGCGGGCCCAGTCGCGAGTGGCGTCGGCGCTGTAGGGGACGTGGTCGGTGAGAACGCGGGTGTAGGCGGCGTGCACGGTCTTGGGGGCAATGCCGTCGCGCAGGAACTCGGCCATCGCCTCGTGGTAAAGCCGGTAGGCGGAGCGGCCGTTCTCGGTGGCCTCCACGACGTAGGACCCGGCCTTGTCGCGCAGCCACAGGATGTCGTCGTCGGTGTAGGGGTGTCCGGCGATCTCGGCGGCGAGGGGGGCCCAGATGTCTTCCCAGGGAAGGCCCTGTCCCTGGGAGTGCGCAAGGGGACGCAGGAGGTCGGTAGCGCGTCGGGCGTCGGTGCCGAGGCGTCGCTCAAGGTCGTGGCGCATGGCGTCGCTGGCGTGCCGGGGCAGTCCGGCGCGCCAGGCGGGGTCGTATGGGTCGGCGACGGTGCTGGCGGCGGCGAGGGTGCCGGCGGTGATGCGGGCGATGAGGAAGGAGCGGCCTGCGGCGTGGGCGACCGCCTGGGCGACGGGTTGCACGGCATAGGGGTGGTCGCGGTACGGCGAGGCGCGGTGGGCCTGAAGGAGTGTGCGGGCTGCGTAGGCGGTGATGGCCTGGGGGTCGGCGTAGCGGTCGCTGTCGAGGTCGATGACGTGGCTGGCGTCGGCGCCGAGGCGGGGCAGGAGGTACGGGCGGGTGCCGAGCAACAGGCGGATGCGGCCTTGGGCGTGTTCGATGAGCGGGCGCAGGATGGTGATGCACAGGGTGTCGGGGGTGGCGGCCTCGTCGAGGGCGTCGATCAGGATGGTCAGCGGGCGCGGGCGTCGTTGCCGGTCGAGGGCGTCGAGGAGTTCGCCGACCGTGCTGGCCTGGACGCGGGCGGCTGCCGCCAGCGCCTGGAGGACATCGGTGTCGGTGAGGCGCTGGGCGTAGATGGCCACATCGACCGCGTCGGGGTCGAGCAGATCCGGGGGCAGTCCGAGGGCGTGGAGGGGGACAGTCCGGCGGCGTTCGGGATGGGTAAGGGTGGCGATCAGGCCGAGGACTGCAGTCTTACCCGAGCCCGGAGCGGCCGTGACCACCCGGCAGGTCGTCCTGTCGCCTCCGGCCGGGGTGTTCAGCCAGGCGACGAGGTCGCGGAGGACGGTGTGGCGCCCGCTGAACCACCACGCCGGAGCGGGGGCCTGGTCCTCGTGGCCCTGGTAGCTCTGGAACGCCATAGCGCGCATCAGCAGCCGGGTGGTGAACTCGGTCTCCCGCTTTCGGTCCTGTTCGTCGAAGGCAGAGGCCTGCTGCAGGGCCAGGTCGACCTCGTTGAGCCCGGTGTCGTGTCGGGGGTTGGGAAAGAACGCCGGCGGCTCGCCGTCGAGGCCGACCATGGACAGGCCGATGCGCTGGTAGGTAGGCCGGTCGGGGGAGTTGTTGATGTGCCGTACCACGGCGTCCAGGGAGAGTGTGTCCGGGCCGTGCCCGGCAACCGGCAGGCCGGTGACCGCGTCCTCCAGGAGTTGCGGGAACAGGCCACCTACGGCCTGCTGGTGCGGCTGCGCGGAGGAGACGATCACCAGCCCCGACCCGGAGCTCCTGCCCCAGGTCGTGCCCAGGCGTTTCAAGGCTGCCGCGGCCAGCTGGTTGCCACCCTGGCCGGCGTAACAGGCGTCCAGGAGAAGAAGGACACGGCGGATCCGGGTGCCTCGCAGCATCGCCCGCGTCAGCTCCGCCGTCGGCAGCGCGGTGTACGTCAGGTCTGCCGGATCGGTGTCGGAGGTGAGCAGGACGTGTTCGCCACTGTCGTCGAGGACCTCGCCGTGACAGGACAGGTACACCGTCAGCAGGTCGTCCTCACGGCGTTCCGGTGAAGAGCAGAAGGCGCGCAGGGCGTCGGTGAGTTGCTGCTTGGTGGGGTTCAGGGCGACCGGGTCGTGGAGCCGGTAGCCGAGCGGGCCGGTGAACACCTCGACGACCCGCTCGCGCGCCTCCTGAAGGCCGGGCCGGTTCCAGTCATGGTTCTTGGGGTAATCGGCCACTGCTGCGGCGATCAGGAACCGCCGCGGCCCCTCCCCGCCGGTCTGCGGAACGCTCACGCGAGGCCCTCGGCGATCGCCCGCCCACACATGGCATCGGTCAGATACGAGGTCGCGTCGTGCGCGTGAACGCCGTTGTCCACTACCCCTGAGCGCAGCCGCGCACCGAAGACCGGACGCAGGTCCTTCACCAGGGCCACCACGTCTCCCGTACCGGCCAGGTTTGTCCAGACCAGCTCCTCGCCGCCCGGCCAGTGCCCGCGCGCGTCCCTGCCCGACCCGGTCGGGGCGGGCTGGAGCCGGTCGAAGACCAGATTGCGGACGCCCAGGGGCGAGCCGATCGTCACCAGCGCCCGCACACCGTGCCCGGGAAGCGCGCACAGCGCCTCGTACGCCACCACCGACCCCAGCGAGTGCGCCACCACCACCCGCGTCTCCGGACCGATCACCCCCGCCACCCGGCCACGCAACCGCTCACGCATCTCCTGATCCGTCAGATAGGCACGCACCTGCTTCAGGTCCGCGACCATCAACCGCAGCGCCACGTCGGCGAAGAAGCGCGACCCCGACAAGGCCCGCAAACCTGCCTGGACCGACCGCGGAGTCGACACCAGAGTGTCCTGCGCGTCCGGCGGCACCACGTCTGGATCGGTCTCGGCCGCCGCCCGCCACCATGCGGCCAGCAACTCCCGCTCGAAGCCCTCCTCGACGTCCTCCGCCGTGTACGGCAGATCCCCGACCGCGAGCATCTGCCCGGCGGGCCGGAACAGGTCGCCGTAGAACGCCATCGCCAGATCCGCCTCCGGGACCAGGCCTTCGGCGCCTGCCCGACGCAGCCCGTCGCTCAGCGCCGGCCACCAGGCGGCCCGCAGCCTGTTCTCCCCCAGTACCTGCTGCCCCATCCCGTGTACGCACACCACCGGCGCCACAGATTCCACCCCATTCCAGCCAGGAAACAGCCCCAGTGGTCCCCACACCTACCAGCGCCCGCCCTCCTACGGCAGCCGAATCTCTACATCGGTCACCCGCCGCCCCCAGGAGACGCCCGCCGCCCCACGTCGGCACGCCGACAGGTACTGCAATTTCTGACCAACACCGTGCGTGCCCGTAGCCGACTACTGCTGCTGGCTCCCGCCAACAAATGCTCTCCGCCACCACCTACACAGCCAACCGTTAGCTCAAGGATTGATCGGCACCTCGTAGACCAGTTCGCAGAGGGCTGCGGGAAGCACGATGTCAGCCGTCTCGACCGCGCGGCCGTCGTCGGCGAAGTATGTGCGGCGGACATGGGTGACGAGCGAGCCGCGCTGCACGCCGAGGAGCGAGGCTTCCTCGTCGGTCACGTGCCGGGGCTCGGGCTGTTCGGTGAAGTGGCTGACCGTGATGCCGATTTCCGCCATGCGGATCACGACGCCGCGGCCGGCAAGCGGCCCGCCCTCGGGCAGGACGATGATCGTGCCTGCGGTGAGGGCGTAGGGCTCCCAACTGGTAGACAGCTGGATCGGCTTGCCGTCGGCGAAGTACTCGTAGGACGTGCGGACGCAGAGGTCGCCCTCGGTGATGCCGAGGCGAGCTGCGATGTCCGCCGGTGCCGGGACCTTGGCGTCGGTGCGGCTCTCCCAGGTGCCCCGCCGCCCAAGGCTGGTCATGTCGGCCTGGAAGGGTGAACCTCCGCGGTCTTCGCGTGCTCGGGAGCGGACCAGTCGAAGTCGCTGGCGCGGCTCGGCGACGAACGTGCCTGAGCCCGCGCGGCCTTCCAAGGCTCCCTGAAGGATGAGGAGTTCCTGCGCGCGGCGCACGACGTTGTCGCCTACGCCGAGCTCGCGCGCGAGCTGAGCGCGCGAGGGCAGACGGTCGCCCGGTGCCCATTCCCCGCTGGCGATGCGCTCTTGCAGCGCGTCCGCGATGCGCAGGTACGGAGGTTGCTCACCCATATGGAAAATCTAGTCCACTAGGTCTAATCTAGTTAACTAGCTTCGCTCTGAGTGGCCAAGAAGCTACGGAGGGGTGTCCTGTGTTCTCGTGCGATCGGGCACGTGCTGACGGCATCACTGCTGGTCTCTTGGCCCTCGGGCTCGATCCGCAGATGAAGGATCACGGCAATCACGCCTGTATAGAGACGGAGGTGCCGGACTCGACAACGGCCGAGTCGTGGGGAGTTCTCCTGGCGTTGCTGGAGACAGCCGACCAGTTCGGACTTGTCAGCAGCGCCAGCCGCGGCCTGATCGCATGGGCCGCCGTCCGCATGGATGCGCCCGCGACGGACGATGCAGTCGCCGTCGCGGGGCAGTGCCGTCAGCTGTATGGGAGCTGATCAGCGTGTTCGACCTTATCCGCCCTGCCCCGACGTGGACCAGGCGTCAGCTCGTTGCGTGTTCGAGCCGTCGTGCCCCGGCCCCGCCGCCGTACCGCGGCTCCACCGATGACAACCGGAGGTGGTGAGCGCGCCATGGCCGTCCGATACACACGCGTGGCCGAGGACCTCCGGCGCCGAATCGGCTCCGGGGCTCTTGCGGCCGGCAGCAAGCTGCCCTCGGAAAGTGAGCTCGCCGCGACCTACGAAGTCGGCTTGCCGACCCTGCGTCGGGCTCTGGACGAGCTCCAGTCCGAGGGGCTGATCGAGAAGTTTCATGGCAACGGGAACTTCGTTCGCCGTCCGGTCCAGCCCATCACTTACGCCGGCGGGCGCCACCCGCAGGACCCACCAGCAGCTCACTCTCCTGCGCTGCGGATCGAGGTCACCGTGACCGAGGTCAAGGCAGCGGGCGAGCTCCAGTCGTTGCTCCGGGTTCGCGCCAAGACTCCGGTGGTCGAGCGTGTCTACCTCAGCGAGCAGGCTGGTCGCCCGTGCAGTCTGGCGCGCGTTTACGTGCCGCGTGCGCTGGACGCTCCTCTCCCGGAAGCTCCGTGGTCGCCCTGGGGCGACGACGTTCGCGCGCATCTGCTCGCGCGCGGCATCCCGTGCGCGGAGACTGCCGAGCGCGTCACTGCGCGCTTCCCGAGCGCCGAAGAGGCCGACGCGCTTCGCATCGTCGCCCGGATTCCTGTCCTGGCGATCAAGCGCACGTCGATTGATGGCGCCGGTCGGGTGGTGATGGGCGTGTTGCTGGTGCTCCCCAGCGACCGAGCCGAGGCGGTCTTCTCGACCGGCGGGCCAGAGCTGACGGGGGGCGGGAAGTGACGAGGCTCATCGGAACGTCTCAGGCGTGGCTGTCTCGTCACCGGAAGTCCGTTGGCGCCGCCCGGAGTCTGCTTCGGGAGTTTCTGGCCGACGTCGATGACGGCCAACGGTTCATGGGCATCGGAGAGTTGGTCCTATCCGAGCTGGTCACCAATGCCGTGCAACACGCGCGGGTGCCAGGCCGGTTGATCTTCGTCCGATTCGGCATGGAGCCCGGGCTGCTGTGCATCGAGGTTCACGACGCCAGTCGGCGGATCCCGACGATGCGCGCGGCGGGCAATGAGGACGAGTCCGGCCGCGGGCTGCGGTTGGTTGACCAGCTCGCGAAGGAGTGGGGCGTGAGCCCCCGCGAGGGTGGTGTGGGCAAGGCGGTGTGGGCGTTGGTTGCCCCGACGGACGGGGGTGCGCTGTGAGCACTGACCAGAGCGCGCAGCATCAGCGAGAGGCCGAGGAAGGTACGCGGTGATCAGCATGAAAGACGGAGGGGCCAAGACATTCGGCCCGGTCATGGCCTCGATCGACGGCATCATGCCCGAGGCGGAGTTCTTCAGGCTCCCCGACGCGCTTGCGGCGCTGCTCAGGGAGATCGAGCAGCTGACGGTGTGGGCATGGCACCGGGACTTCATTGAGTGCGGTCTCGGTCGGCCGGGTGCGGCGGAGTTCATCGCGGGTCAGGTGCGGCGCAGGGGCAGCTGGACGCTGGCGCTCTACGTCGGCGACCTGTTGGAGCCTGCCGAGCCCCACATGATCAGGATCCGCCCGGCCTATACGGCGGCGCCGAAGTGAACGCGCAGGCCTCTGTCCGGCTCAGCGTACGCGGCTGACGGATTTCGAGCAGGGAGGGGAAGTGCAGCCGCTCCGGGCCGATCGTGCTCGAAGGCCGGCCAGGCCACCCCATCCCTGAGGCGCTGACTACGGCTGAGCCCGGACATCTCCAGGACGGAGAGGTGTCCGGGCTCTTGCCGTTCCGGCCGAGGGACGAAATGCTCAGGCCCCGGCGGGGTACTGCCACGCCAGCCCCGCAAGCAACTCCGCCCTGGCTTCGATGACCGCCATCCGGGCCTCGCGCTCGGCGCTGTCGACGTGGGCGGCCTGGCTGGTCACCTGGCCGGGCCACTTGCGGTAGTGCAGGCCGACCTCCGCCGTGAACCAGCCGCGGCTCACCGCGCTGAGCGCGAGGAGGAGCCCGGTGTCCTCGGAAGCGGGGAGGGCCATCCAGCCGCCGAGGGCAATCAGCAGATCGCGCCGGATGCAGAGGGTCGCTGGGTGGACCTGGGCGCGGTAGTCGTGGGCCTTCCAGTGATCCAGGACGGCGCCGCGTTCGATGGGGCCGGCGGGCGGGTCCTGGTCGAAGCCGACGAACGAGCCGTCTGGGAGCAGGTCAAGGACGCGGGAGGTCGTCCAGCCGATCTCGGGGTTCGAGGTGAGCGCGGCGATATCGCGGGCGAGGGCGCCGGGGGCCAGCATGTCGTCGGCGTCCAGCACCTTCACGTACTCGCCCTCGGCCCGCGCCAGCGCCATGGTCCGGGCCATGCCCGCACCGCCCTGTCGGCCCTGGCGGAAGCTGATCCGGACGTCGTCGGGGACGTAGGGGGCGACCTGGTCGCTCTTGCCGTCTTCCTGGATCAGCCAGAGCCAGTCCCAGCCCTCCGGCAGTTCCTGTTCGCAGAGTGACTTGTAGGCGTCCGGCAGGAACAGCGCGGCCGGCGGGTGGACAGCAGTGACGATGATGATGCGCCGCTGCACGGCCCTCACCACCTTTCCAGTTGAGTGGTGAAGGTCAGCTCCGTACGGTCGCCCGGGAGGGTGACGTCAGCGATGTCCACGACGCGGCCCTCGACGTCGAAGGATGTCTTTCGCAGGACGAGGACGGCGGTGCCGGGCGGCAACTCCAGTTCCTCGGCCTCCTCGGCCGTCGGCGGCCGCGCGGTGACGCGCTCGACGATCCGGTCGACCTCGATGCCGACCGTGTGGAGCTGGTTCTGCGTCCCGCCGGGCCAGGGCTCCTTCGTGGCGTCCAGAAGGTCGGGGTTGCCCGCGATCATGTCGTGGACCAGGTACGAACGGGTGAGATTGAAGGGAGCCGTTTCCGTGCGGTAGCGCGTATGGAAGACGCGCTCCAGCAGAGTCGTTCCTTCTGTCACTCCGAAGGCGGCCGCCCACTCGGCGTCTGCGGGGATCTGCCGGTACTCGGCAGTGAAGACCAGGTCGTCCAGCTCCAGACCTGTGTCGCGCTCGGTCGCGCCGGTCTGCTGACGCTCTGCCAGTGAGCCGCGCGCGCGGTTCTTCTCCCACTGGTGCCGGTCGTTGCTGCGCTGTACAAGCTTGCGTGCCTTGCGGACGAAGGTGCCGCGACCGTGCTGTTTCTCGATCAGCCCTTCGGCCTGGAGGAGGGCCAGGGCCTGGCGGACGGTCGGGAGGCTCTTGCCGTACTGCCCGACGAGGCTCGTCTCCGCCGGCAGCCGGTCCCCGGGCTTCAGTTCGCCTGCCCGGATGAGCTGGCGGAGGTCGTCCGCGATGCGCTCGTACGCCTTCGCCATGGTGATCACCGTCCTGGTCGTCTAGCGGAAACCAGCATACGAGTCCTCAAGAGGACTTGACGAGTTGGGGTGGCGTAGCTCATAGTCATGGGCAACTCCTAAAGAGGACCTGAGGACAGGATCTCTTGAAGAGTTGCGGGCGGCTGGGCACGGCCGGATCCGCTTCCGATCCCGAGGGGGGCCAAATGCAACTCGCAATCGGTGACGTCGTCCGCGACCGGAGCGACATGGCGCTGGGCACGGTGGCCGGTGCCGCCGAACAGGCGGACGGCAGCGTTGTGGTGATCCAGCTCTCCGGCGGGGAACTGCGCCAGGTCCGGCGGTACGACCTGGAGCTGGTGGGCCGCCGACCCGAGTCGGAGTCGGATGGCGGGAGTGTGGCGTCGTGGGGCGTCCGCGGTGTTGCCTTCGCCGTGGCGACGGTCGGCGGCGGAGCCGAGCTGGCCTCTGGCGGCGGCTGGCTGCTGGCCTTTCTGGTTGGCCTCGGCTCCTCCTCTGCCGTCATGACGGCCTTTCAGGCCGTGCAGCGGATGGCCGTCCCACGGCGCATCCACGTCTGAGAAATCCGTCGCCAGCGGTAGCGGTCGACGGATCAAGGAAGCCCGCTGCCCTGGCTCTCTCCATCCCTTCCAGGAGCAGGAGAAGCATGCGCACTTCGTTACACGGTCGACAGGCCGACAGGGTCGAGGAGTTCGAA
This sequence comes from Kitasatospora sp. NPDC001683, assembly GCF_053596495.1. Lineage (NCBI taxonomy): Bacteria > Bacillati > Actinomycetota > Actinomycetes > Kitasatosporales > Streptomycetaceae > Kitasatospora > Kitasatospora sp. NPDC001683. The sequence goes on along the minus strand of NZ_JBSFGK010000008.1, from coordinate 44,797 downwards.
GAGCAGGCCGACCAGGTGCCGGAAGACGAGCAACTGCCCGAGTTTCTTCATGAGTTGTTCGTCGGTCGGACGGGCGAGTCCGACGCTGAGCGCGCTGTTCGCGTGGACGCTGCTCAGGGCATCCTGGCGGACCTCCGCGAGGACGCGCCTGAGCTGGTCGCGTACGTCGCAGAGCTGCTGCTGGATGCCGCCACGTTCGTGCCACGCAGCGCCGGCTGCCGGTCTTTCCGACCGGGGACGGCCGCATGAGCCGGCCGACCGTCTACAGTTCGCGGGCCGCACGGCAGTTGGACACGGTAGCCGTGGAGCTCGCACGGGCACAGGCCGGGCGGGAGCGGGCCGAGGCCGATGCCGTGGCGCAGAGCGCGCGCATGGCCGCCGAGCGGGAGCGCCAGGCGGCGTTGGCCGAGTTGCGGGCGATCGCGGAGTCCGAGCGCGAGCGGCGCAGGGCGCGGCGGCGCTCCGAGCGGGCACGAAGGTGGGCAGACCGCCGCGAAGCTCTGACCGGCCGTGCGGCGCTGCTGGCCACTCTGGCGGTGATCGTGCTGTTCGTGGTGGTGGCGCTGCCGGCACAGATCAGCTTTCTCGCTCAGCGCTGGTCGCTGCCGATGGCGCTGGCCGGCGGCAGCGCGCTGGAGTCCCTGACGTGGGTCTTCGCACTGCAAGGCCGGGTGCGGGACGCGCGCGGCCTGTCCGCGGCGGTGCACCATGCGGGCGTCTGGGTCGCGGCCCTGGTCGCCGCAGGTGTCAATCTCACCCACGGCGCGCAGATGTGGGGGATCGGCTTCGCGGTCGTGGCCGCGTGCGGTTCGCTCGCCGCGCCGATCACCTGGCACATGTACTTGCACTCGCAGCGGGAGGGCGTCAGCGACCCGCGCCAGGCACGGCGCGACCGCCGGCGACGGCGCCATCACCGCAAGGTGGCGCAGACTGCGAGGTGGCTGGCCAGCGCGCTGCCTTCGGAGCTGGCGTCGGACGAGTTGTGGGCGCTGGCCTGGCGGGCGGTGCACGGTGCCGAGCCGGGGGTTACCGCGGACCTGCTCGGCGCGCACGCCAAGGCGTCAGCGGCGGTGGCGAAGTACCTGTGCCCGGGGGACCGGGCCGACGTGGACCTGCTCGCCAAGCCTGCCGCCGGTCGGCCTGCGCTGTGGACGACCGATGCGCGGGCCGCCGTGGAAGCCGGCTTCGCCGCTGCCCGCCCGGTCGCCGCACTCCTGCGGGTCGACGCCAACGGCTCTGCATCGGCAGTGCCGCCAGCGGGGCGTACAACCCCGTACAGCCAGCTCAGGGGCCGTACAAACGCAAAGCGCGCACCCCGTACAACCTCCGTACCGGCCGCACCGGACGACGCCGCGATGGAAGCGAAGCGCCATGCGGCACGGGCAGCGATCCGGCACACGCTCGCCGACGGCCGCGTTCCCTCGCCGACCGAGATCGGGCGGACACACGGCATGTCTCCCGAGTGGGGTGCCAAGCAGATCCGGACCGTCCGGACGGAACGGCAGCCCGCCCCCGTCGGCGCGACCGACAAGTGACCGAGTCATCCCCAACCTGAATGGACTATGCGATGAGCCTCATCGTGACGTACGTGCACGCCACTCCCGAGAGCACTGTCACCGGGAAGCGACAGGCCGACGGTTGCCCCGTTCTGACACTGGCGACTGCGATGGGCGAGGTCGACATCTTCGGCCCGAGCCCGAAGTTCGACGGTCCCGCCGCGCACCTCGCATTCGCGGAGGCGCTGGCCAGCGCGGCGCAAACGTTCCTGGAGCTGGCCCGGGGTTACGCCGCCGGGGCACAGCCGTGGCAGCTGGACAGGCCGGGCGGCGCCGAGCCGGAGAACGTCCCGGACGTCGTCGCCGAAGCCGACACGACGCGCTCGCTCTGAGACGCCGACGAACTCCCGGGACGCGCCCCGCCTGGCAGCACAGTGCGTCCCGGGTCCCCTTCGCCACCGACGTGAGGAAGGATCCACAGTGAACCATGACGACGAGGACGACGACGCGCGCGAGCTGTTCGCGCGCCTGGAAGCCGAGTTGAACGCCGACCGCGACGGCAGCCCGGTTGGCCTCGGCCAGGGCGGGCCCCAGCGTGAGCGGCACGGCACCGAACCTGCCCCGGCCGTCATCCAGGGCAGCCCGGAGACGGACTCGGTGTACGAGGACGCACCCGCCTCGCCGGTCGACAAGCCGGCGCCCGCCGGTCCGGGATGGCTGGAGCGCGTCCAGTCGGAGAAGCGCCGACCGGTGGTCCCGGCCTGGCTCCGGAGCAAGGCCGAGTTCCAGGCAGCGGCTCGCTGGACGGCGGGCCACTATGCCCACACGCTCGCCTTCCACGCGGCCCGTCTGCCGGCCTACGCGGGCAAGCTCGCGGTGCGCTCGCCCCGCGGTGTGTCCCGCGCGATGCGGGAGTTCCGCCGGTGGACGCGCGACCTCGAAGGCGAGCCGATCCGCGCGTACGCCGTCGCCACCGAGGACGCCGAGCTGTACCTGAAGCTGACCCGTCAACGCGACCGACGGGTTGCCGCGCGCGGCTGGCTCACCGTCCTGTACGCCCTGACCGCCGCTGCGTTCGTCCCGCTGCTGGCGCTGAGCACTCCCGGTTGGATCCAACTGGCACTTGTGGCCGCCGTTGTGCTCGGCCTCGGCGCAGCAGGGGCACCGGCCGATCAACCGCTGATCTCCCGCGCGGTGATTGCGGCGACGGTGCAGCGACTGACCTCTGAGATGGTGGAACAGGCGCTGTCCGTGCTGGCCATCAGCGGTATGACCCAGTACCTCTCCAAGGGTGGCCGCGTGGAGTTCACGGCCCCGATCACCCGCGACGGACCTGGTTGGCGCGCCGACGTCCAGCTCCCTCCCGGAGTCACGGTCGGCGAGGTGATGGAGAAGCGCGACAAGCTGGCCTCCGGTCTGCGCCGGCCGCTGGGCTGCGTGTGGCCGGAGCCGATGGCGGGCGAGCACCCGGGCATGATGGCGCTCTGGGTCGGCGACCAGGACATGAACAAGACGCGCCAGCCGGAGTGGCCGCTGCTCAAGGCCGGGACCGTGGACCTATTCAAGGCGGTTGGCTTCGCCACCGACCAACGCGGGCGCTGGGTCGACGTCACCCTGATGTACGTCGCGGGCGTCATCGGCGCCATCCCGCGCATGGGCAAGACCTTCCTGCTGCGCCTGCTCCTGCTGATCGCGGCCCTGGACCCGCGCGCCGAACTGCACACCTACGACCTCAAAGGCACCGGCGACCTGGACCCGGTCGGGGAGAAGGTCTCGCACCGCCACCGAGCCGGCGAGGACGACGAGGACATCAAATACGCCCTGGAGGACATGCGCGCGATCCGCGAGGAACTGCGCCGCCGCGCCAAGGTGATCCGCTCCCTTCCACGAGACATCTGCCCCGAGTCCAAGGTCACCAGCGAACTGGCCGACAAGAAGTCGCTGGGGCTGCACCCGATCGTCATCGGCGTCGACGAGTGCCAGAAGTGGTTTGAACACCAGCTCTACGGGCGCGAGTTGGAGGAGATCTGCACAGACCTCGTCAAACGCGGTCCGGCGACCGGCATCGTTCTCCTGCTCGCCACGCAACGCCCGGACGCCAAGTCGCTGCCGACCGGCATCAGCGCCAACGCCTCCGTCCGGCTGTGCCTCAAGGTCATGGGCCAGCTGGAGAACGACATGGTCCTGGGCACCAGCTCCTACCGCAACGGCATCCGGGCCACCACGTTCGCGTGGGCCGACAAGGGCATCGCCTACTTCGTCGGCGAAGGCGCGGACGCCCGGATCGTGCGAGCCGTCAACATCGACGCCCCTACGGCCGAAGCCATCGCCACCCGCGCCCGAGCGGTGCGCGAGCGGGCCGGCCTCCTCACCGGATACGCCGCCGGCAAGGACAGCGCGCCGGCCGACGGGCCGTCCTACGACCTGCTGGCGGACATCCTCGCTGTCGTCCCGGCAGCCGAGGCGAAGGTGTGGTCGGAGACCGTCGTCGCCCGGCTCGCGGAGCTCCGCTCGGAGGTCTACGCCGGGTGGGCGCCCGACCAGCTGACCGCCGCGCTCAAACCGCACGGCATCAGCACCGGCCAGGTCTGGGGCACCGCCGAGGACGGTAAGGGCGCCAACCGGCGCGGCATCACCCGCGCTCACATCGTCGCCGCTGCTACGAAGCGTGATCAGAAGCGCGATGCGGCCTGACCTCCGCCGGCGCTAGGTCTAGCACCGGCACCCGCTAGACCTAGCACCTCCGCTAGCACGCCCAAACCGCCCTGAACAGGGATCTATCGCCTAGCGCCACGCATCTCAGGGCGCCCGTAAACACCAGGGAGGATGCATGTCCAGCGCCCTGCTGGCCGCTAGCCCCGTCCTGCTGCTCATCACGCTGGGTTACGCGCTGCTCTGCGCGGCCAGCCCGTTCGGTGACTGCCGCAAGTGCCGCGGCTTCGGCTTTCACCTCAAGTACGACCGCCGCGGCCGGCCCTGCCGCGGGAAGCACTGCCGCCGCTGCGACGGCATCGGCAAGCGCATCCGCGTCGGACGCCACCTCTACAACCTCGCGCGCCGCCTGTGGGCCGGCGCCCGCTGACGTCCTCACGAAGGGAGTCCGGCCATGGCCGTCACCATCTCCACCGCTCTGATCTTCTTCGTCATCACCGTGGTTCTTGTCTGGGCCAAGCGAGTCAGCACCCTCGCCGCCGCTGCGGTCTGGCTCTCGGGCTTCACCGCCGCCGCGACTGTGGTGGCAAGCCCCATCCACGCCCTGCTCACCGCGCTCACCACGGCCGGCCGCTGAGCCACCACCCGACTCGGCGAGCCGACGCCCGGCTGACCGGCAGCAAGGCCGGTTGTTGATGCGTCAGCCATACCCGGGGCAGCGGACGACGGATCAGGAAGCCCACTGCCCCGGCCTCCATCCCATCCAGGAATAAGAGGTGCTCCAAGCATGCACCACCCCACCCCCTGCCCGCTGCTGCGGGCCGCATTCAAGGCCATCGGACGGCGGCCGGCGGTCTGGATCCGCGAGTTCCTCGTGCCGACGGCCCGTACCCCGCCCCGCCCCGGGTGCAGGCCGCCCCGCTCTGCCCGAAAGGAGCCCCGTTGAGCACCGAGTACGCCCCGAACGTGATCCCGTTCCGGCCCGAGCCCGCCGAGGTCAAGGGCGCTGAGCAGGCCGTCATCGGCTCCGCCCTGCTCGACCCTGCGCAGATCCCGGCGCTGGCCGCCCAGCTCGGCGACCCGAGCGCGTTCTACCACCCCGTGCACGAGACGATCTGGCGCACCATCACCCGCATGGCCAGCGGAGAGCGGCCGGTCGACCCGCTGCTGCTGACCGGCGTCCTGCGCGCCCAGGGCGACCTGGGCCGCATCGGCGGGCCCGGCTACCTGCACACCTGCATCGAGGCCACCCCTACCGCCGCCAACGGCGACTACTACGCCGAGATCGTGCGCATCGCCGCCGAACGCCGCCGGATCGGCACCAACACCAGCCGCCTGGCCCACATGGCCGGCGACGACCAGGCCGACCTGGAGACCGTCCGCACCGCCGCCCTGTCCGTACTCGCGGACCTCGCCGCAGGTGACACCTGGCTCGACCCCGTCCCGCTCGGCTCCCACGGCGCCCTGCCGACATTCCCCGTGAAGGCCCTGCCCAGGTGGGTCGGCGCCTACGTCGAGGCGGTCGCCGAGTTCACCCAGACCCCGCCCGACGCCGCCGCCACCATGGCTCTCGCCGCGCTGTCGACCGCCGCCGGCGGGCGGGTGAACGTGGAGATCCGGCCCGGCTGGCGCGAGCAGTCCAACCTCTACCTGACCTGCGCGATGCCCCCGGCCAGCCGCAAGTCCGACGTGTTCGCCTTCACGATGGGCCCCGTCTACAAGGTCGAGGCGGAACTTCAGGCCAACGCGAAGGCGGCGATCATCGAGGCCGAGACCGCCAGGGACACCGCGCTGGCCGAGGTCGAGGCCCTGATGGCCAAGGCTCGCAAGAACCCCGACCTCGACCGCACCCAGCTTGTCGCGGAGATCTCCGCCGCGAAGATGCTCGCCGAGGAGATCACCGTCCCGCCGAGCCCGCGCCTGACATTGTCGGGGGACATCACTCCGGAGGCCGTCAACAGCCAGCTCGCCGTGCACCGCTGCCTGGCCGCGCTTTCCCCCGAGGGCGACCTGTTCGACAGCATCGTCGGCCGCTACTCCAGCAAGCCGAACCTGGGCGTGTTCCTCCAGGCCCACAAGGGCGAGCGCCTCCAGGCCGAGCGCACCACCCGCGCACAGCCCACCGTCGACAAGCCCGCCCTGACCATCGGCGTCACCCCACAGCCCGCCGTCCTCCAGGAACTCGGCGCCGCCCCCGGCGCCCGTGACCGGGGCCTGCTCGCCCGCTTCCTCTACTCCCTCCCGCCCTCCAACCTCGGCTACCGAAAGATCCGCACCACCCCCATCCCCGACCCGGTCGCGGGTGCCTACGACCGCAACCTCACCCGCCTGCTCCGCGCCATGACCGACCTCACCGAGCCCGTGACCGTGCTCATGGACCAGGCCGCCGACCTCGCCATCGAGAAGCTCCAAGAGCGCGTCGAGGTCCAGCTCCGCCCTGACCAGCCGCTCGCCCACATCAAGGACTGGGCCGGCAAGCTCGTCGGCCACATCGCCCGCATCGCCGTCCTGCTCCACCTCGCCGACCACATCACCCCCGACCAGGAGCCCTGCACTTGGCGCGCCAACCTGGAGGCCGCCACCGTCGAACGCGCCGCCCAGATCGCCGACTACTACACCGCCCACACCCTCGCCGTCTTCGACCTCATCGCCGCCGACCCCGCCACCGAGGACGCCCATGCCCTCCTCCAGTGGCTCCAGCGCCCCAAGCAGGACGGCACCCACCGCACCCACATCAAGGCCCACGACGCCGTCGCCAGCAGCCGCCGCTTCAAAAAGGTCGCCGACGTCGAACCCGCGCTCACCCTCCTCGAACAGCACGGCTACCTCCGCACCGACCAGCCCCCCGCGGACGGCCGTCGGGGCCGCCAGCCCGCCGTCACGTTCCGTGTCCACCCCACCCTCGCCTCCCCCGTGGACGCGACGGAAGCCCCGTAACTGTCAGGGATGTCAGGGAAAATCCCTGACCAGCCAAAATGGGCCCTGACCACCTGCCAGGGAACGTCAGGGATGTCAGGGAAAGGGCGAATTCCCCTGACATCCCTGACAATCCCTGACGCCCCGCCAGGAGCCAAAGTCGCAGGTCAGTGATTTTCCCTGACATCCCTGACACTTTCCGGCCCCCAGGCCCACCCACACAGGGGCGCCATAACGCTCCGCAGTCACGACCGTGCTCCTTCGCGTTCCCGTCCTGCCGACGTCGCACCAGGAGAGAACCCATGGCCATCGCCATCCCCGAAGTCCTGACCGTCCCGGAAGTCATGGCCGCCCTCCGCATGAGCCGCAGCAAGGTCTACGACCTCATCCGTTCCAAGACGCTCGTCAGCTTCACCGAAGGCCGCTGCCGGCGCGTCGCCGTCGACAGCCTGGCCGACTACATCCACAACAAGACCGAGGAGAACCGTCCCTGATGGCCCGAAAGAACCCGAACGGCGCCGGCAGCATCTGGCAGCGCAAAGACGGCCGATACGAAGGGCGCGTGTACGTCCCGCAGCCCGACGGCACCCGCAAGCGCAAGACCGTGTACGGCGACACCTGGGAGGAGTGCGACGCCAAGCGCCAGGACTTGGTGAAGCGCGCCCGGGACGGTGTCCCCACCCCGACCCGCTCGCAGAAGCTCTCGGAGTGGCTCCCCTACTGGTTGGAGGAGTTCATCCGGCCGCAGCGCAAGAAGACCACGTACGCCAAGTACGAGACCCACGTGAGGCGTTACTTGGTCCCGCACATCGGGACCAAGCCCCTGGAGTCACTGAGCGTCCCCGACGTGCGCCGTCTCGTCGGCGCCGTGACGCGAGAGGCTTCCGCCGCCACGGCGAAGGAGTCGCACCGCGTGCTCCGTACCGCCCTCACGGCGGCCTGCCGTGAGGAACTGATCAGCCGGAACGTGGCCACCCTGGTCCCGGCCCCGCGTGTGGAGGTGCGCGAGATGAAGACGTGGACGTTGGACGAGACGGTCACCTTCCTGGAGGCGGCCCGTCCGGACCCGCTGTACACCGCATTCGTGCTGGCCATCACGCTCGGCCTCCGGCGGGGCGAGATCCTGGGCCTGCGCTGGAGCGACATCGACCTGGACGGCCGCAAGCTCACCGTTCGGAACCAGCTCCAACGCGTGCAGAAGGAGCTGTACGCGGACAGCACGAAGAACCGCCGGACGCGAGCGATCCCGCTGCCGTCGATGTGCATCGCTCCGCTGCGCTGGCGGAGGTTCCAGCAGACGAAGCAGCGGGAGGACGCCGGCCAGGCGTGGGAGGACACCGGGTACGTGTTCACCACCCGGACCGGCCGCCCGATCGAGCCCCGGAACCTCAGCCGCTCCTTCGAGCGGATCGGCGCCGACGCCGGTCTGCCGCGCATCCGCCTCCACGACACGCGGCACGGCTGCGCGACCATCCTGTTCGCCGCCGGCGTCGCCCCGCGGGTGGTGATGGAGATCCTCGGGCACTCACAGATCGCCGTGACCATGAACGTCTACACGCACGTCTCGGAGGAGACCCGGCGCGAGGCGCTCGGGCACATGGACCGCCTCCTCAAGAGGCGCCGTAAGGCGGGCTGACACAGCCGTTGCCGTCAATCACTGCAGTCAAAAGCCCCGCAGCGTGATCGCTGCGGGGCATTTGTCCTGGTGGGCGCGGACGGTTTCGAACCGCCGACATCTGCTTTGTAAGAGCAGCGCTCTACCACTGAGCTACGCGCCCCCGATCGTGGCCCGATGGGCGCACGACGAGAGCCTAGGGTACCTGGTCCTGAGGGGTGGTGTGCTGCGGGGCGGGGCCCGGGGTGCCGGCGGGTGGGGCGGATCGGGGAGAATGGGCGCGGATCAGCGGGTCGGAGCAGGGAGCGCGCAGTGGCGGTGGCCGGCGGGAGCGGGCGGCGGGGGCGGCGTCGGGCGGGGAGTGCGCTGGGCGAGGCGCTGGTGTTGCCGGTGGTGCTGGCGGGTGCGTTGGGGGCGGTCGGGCTGGCGTCGGCGGGCAGTGGTGGTTGGTGGGGGCGGCGCGGTGCCGGGGAGGGCGTGCGGGCGGACGCCAGGGAGGCCCGGGCGGCGGCGCAGGAGGCGTTCTACGAGCTGGACGAGACGCAGCGCGAGGTGCGGCTCGCGGTGGAGACCGTCCGGGCCGCCGAGGAGGGCACGGTGGCGGAGCGTGCGCTGGCCGAGCTGCCGGCGATCTCCGGCCGGGTGGAGCAGGTCACGGTGAACTACCTGGCCGCCCTGGACGCCCACGACCTGGACGACGAGGCCCTGGACGCCGGCTCCGCCGCCCGGGCGCGGCGTCTGCTGGAGGACGTGAAGGGTCAGCTGCACTCCGCCCGGGCCGAGCTGACCGACTTCCTGCGCCGCCTCCAGCCCACCCTCCAGCACGCCGAGCAGCAGCTGATGCGGGTCACCCCGGCCGTCGAGCAGGCCAAGCGCGCGCTGCTGCGGGCCACCACCACGCTGGACGAGGTGCGCGGCGCCGGGCTGCGGGCCGATGACCTGGCGGCCCGACTGGCCGAGCTGGCGCCGGAGTTGGGGCGGCTGAACGAGGGCGCGGCACGGCACGGCGTGGCGGCCACGCTGCGGCGGGCCGACGAGGTGCAGCGGCGCGCGGAGGCGATCTCCGCGGACGCCGCCCAGCTGCCCGAGCGGGCCCGCGAGCTCGACCGGCGGGTGTCCAGCCTGCGGACCAGGATCCAGGCGCTGGAGACCAAGGCGGCGACGGTCGAGCCGGCGCTGAGCGAGCTGCGCCGCCGGTTCAGCACCGCCTGCTGGCAGGACCTCCAGCGGGTGCCCGAGCAGGTCGCCGAGACCGGCCGGGCCGCCGAGCGCAAGCTCGCCGAGGCCGCCCGGGCGCGGGACGAGCAGCGCTGGGCGGACGCCACGGCCGCGATCGGTACGGTCCGCGCGCTGCTGGACACCGCGGACGGCTCGGTGCAGGCGGTGAACGACCGGCTGCGGCAGCTGAACGAGGTGCAGCACGATCCGAACCGGGAGGTGGAGCGGGCCCGGTTCGCGGTGCGGGACGCCCAGCGCCTGGCGATGGCGGGCCGCAGCGCGCCGGACCCGCGGCACGCCGCGCCGCTGGACGAGGCGGTGGCCCGGCTGGACCGGGCGGTGGCGACCCTCCAGGCGGCCGGGCGGCACCCGGACTACTGGTACTTCCTGACCGAGCTGGCGGCGGTGCGGGAGACGGCGGCGCAGGTGATCGGCCTGATTCGCGGCGACCTGGGCCACCGGTAGCGAGGCCTCGGTACCCTGCCGGTATGCCACGCTACGACTTCCGCTGCCGCTCCTGCGGCGCCACCTTCGAGCTCCGCCGCCCGATGGCGCAGGCCAACGACCCCGCCGTCTGCCCGCAGGGCCACCAGGACACCGTGAAGCTGCTCTCCACCGTCGCCGTCACCGGTGCGTCGTCCGGCGGCGCGCCGCAGCAGGCCCCGAGCGGGGGCGGCTGCTGCGGCGGGGGGTGCTGCGGCTAGCCGACAGCAGCAGAGAGGAACCGACGGACGATCTCCTCCCCCGCCGCCACCCCCACCTCCGCGAGGGCGGTGACGCCGGGGGCCGTCCACCCGCTGTCGGCCAGTTCGCCGTGGCCGGGCCGCCACCCGGCGTCGGCGGCGAGCAGCAGGTCGGCGTCCAGCAGCGAGTCCCCGGCCGCCAGCACGGTGCCCGCGCCGCTGCGCCGGACGACCTCGGCCAACGCCGCGCTCTTGCCCAGCGGTTGCGGCACGGCGTACACCTTGCGGCCCTGCAGCGAGACCCGCCAGCCGCGTTCGGCGCACCAGCCGGTCAGCTCGGTCAGCCAGCCGGCGGGCAGCCGGTCGCGCTCGACGACCAGGTAGGCGAACAGCTCGTCGGCGACCCGCCGCTTGCGGGTCCACTCCGGGTCGGCGCACAGCGCGAGCTGCCGGACCACCTCCGCCAGCGGCGCCGAGCCGGCCGCGATCCGGGCGGTGATCTCGCGGCGCCAGTCCCGGTCCGGCTCGCCGTCCACCAACAGCTGCCCGCCGTTCCCGCAGATCGCGTAAGTCGGCTGCGGGCCGGGCAGGTTGACCCGCCGGTACTGCTCGACGGTCCTGGTGGTGGCGGGCACGAAGCCGGCCTTCCGGCCCAGCTCGGCCAGCAGCACGGCCGCCCGCTCGGTCAGGTAGGACAGCGGCCGTCCGTCCAGCACCTCGACGCAGAGCAGCCGGGGCGCGTCCCGGTCGGGACCGTCCAGCGCCAGGGCCCGCTCGGAGTAGATGAGCGTACGGTCGAGATCGCTCGCCACCAGCACACCACCCGCCGAGCAGCTCATCGGCACTCCCTCCCCCGCACGGCCCGCCCGCTGGCCCCCGTCGCGCCCCGACTGTAGCGGGGGTGGATGAGGCCCACGCAGCTGTACGGCAGCCCGTCCACCTCCTCGACCGGGACGCCGCGCTGCGCGGCGAGCAGCCGCACGTGGTCGAGGTCGGCGCCGGCGCCGCGCCGGGCCAGCACCCGCCAGGGGACGCGGCGCAGCAACACCCGGGTGGTCTCGCCGACTCCGGGCTTGACCAGGTTGACGTCGTCGATCCCGTACTCGGCGCTGATCCGCTCGACGGCGGCCCAGCCGGCCCAGTCGGGGGTGCGGTCCGGGTCGGCGGCGAGCCGCCCGGCGCCCTCGACCGCCTCCGCGCGGACGTCGCCGAAGCGGGCGGCCACCGCGGCCAGGAAGGCCTCCGACACGTCGCCACCGGCCAGTTCGGCGTAGTGCTTGGCCCCGTGGAAGTCCCCCGGCCCGATCAGCCCGGCGCGCAGCACGGTACGCGAAACCAGGCCGGACACCGTGGAGTTGAGGCAGGCGGACGGGATCAGGAAGTCGTCCCGGGTGCCGTACGTGCGCACGCAGCGGCCCGGGTCGGCGAGCACCGCGAGGTCCGGGTCGAAACCGGTGCCGACCAGCGCTTCGGCGAGTTCGCGGGTGATCGCGCCCTTGCCGGTCCAGCCGTCCACGAACACCACGTCCGCGGCCCGGTGGTGGGCCGCCAGGTAGCGCAGCGCGACCCGGTCGATGCCCCGGCCGCGGACGATCGACACCGCGTAGTGCGGCACGTCCAGGCCGTGGGCGAAGGCCAGCCAGCGGCGGACCAGGATGCCGACCGGCGTCCCGGCCCGGGCCAGCGAGGCCAGTACCAGGCGGGGCCCGCGCTCGCGCAGCAGCGTCTCGGCGACGGTGCCGACGGCGAGCGCGATCCGGCCCGCGGAGCCGCGCAGCGCCTGGTGGAACAGCTCCTGGTACTCGGGGCTGGGCCGGTACTCGACCGGCAGCGACTCGGCGTAGTGCGCGCCGCCGTTCTGGACGGCCTCCTCGCGTTCCTCGGTGGGGGCCTCCAGTCGGACGCCGGAGAGGTCCTTGAGCAGCCAGGCCACCTCCTCCGGGCGGTACGAGGAGAACGTCGGCCCGTACAGCGGGGCGGGCAGGGGCCCGAACGGCGGGGCGGGCGGCAGCGGGGCGGGCGGCGGGCTGGGCAGCGCGGGCCGGTGCGAGGGCAGCACCGCCAGCACCACCCGGCCGGTGACCTGCCGCAGCTGGCGTAGCAGCGCGTACTCCCCCTGGTGCAGGGCAGCGGTGTCGGCTACGTCGTCCACCACCAGCACCACGGCGTCGAAGCGGCGGGTCCCGTCGACGCCGGGGGCGACGTTGTAGACGTAGCGTTCGCGCGAAGCGCCGTCCTGCGGGTCGTCGTGGGCCGGGAAGGCCAGCCGGGTGCGGATGGCGTAGCCGGGATCGTCCACGGCGAGGACGGGCGAGCGGGTGGTGGTGGAGTAGCGGACGCGGTCGCCGCCGAGCCGCTGGGCGAGCGCCTCGGCCAGCCGCAGCGGCGCGTACATCAGCTCCTCGAAGCCGAGCACCAGCACCCGCTGCGGCCCGCTCCCCTCCGGCCGGCTCCCCTCCGGCCCGCTCCCCTCCGGCCGGCTCCCCGCCAGCGCCGAGGCCAACTGCCCGGCCAGCGCGGGCAGTACGGCGTCGAGCCGCTCGCGGTCACGGGCGGTGAAGCCGTGCCGGCCGCCGTCCGGCAGCCCGGCGGGCCAGTCCAGCTCGACCCGGACCAGCGGGGCGGGGTCGACCGCCGGGGGCGGGGCGGCCGGGGGCACCGCGGCGATCAGCCGTTCGGCCCGCGCCACGATGTCCTCGGGCAGGTCGACGCGGCCGCTCGCGGTGGCCACCACGTCCAGCCGGACGCCGAGTTCGGCGGCGGCCGCGGCGAGTCGGTGCCGGTCGTCGGCCGGGCGCAGATCGACCAGGGCGGCCACCACGTAGTGGCTGCGCGGGTGGCGGCCGTGCAGTTCGCGGATGGTGTTGAGGACCGTCCGGCCGGTCGAGAGCTCGTCGTCCACCAGCACCAACGGACCGCCGCCACCCAGGAGTTCGGGATCGACGGGGAGCAGCAGGTGCCCGGTGGCGTGCGAGTGCTCCTCCTCGAACCCGCCGACCGGTGGGATCCCCGGGACGGCGCGGCGGGTGGAGTGCAGGTAGGGCGCGTCGAGGCCGTCGGCGACGCTGTGGCCGAGGCCGGTGGCCGTCTCCGCGTAGCCGAGCACGACGGCTCGCGCGGCCGCCTCGACACCGAGCAACCCGCGGACCCGGCGGCCGAGTTCGAGGCCTGCGCCGTGCACCACGGCGGGCCGCTGCGGCACGTGCTTGCCGAGCACGCTGGAGACCAGCAGATGGGCGCGCCTGGGGTTGCCGGAGCGCAGGGCCAGGCCGACGAGTTCGGGCAGGCGCTCCGATCCGATCAGCGCTATCCCGGCCCGCTCGGCGACCCAGCGCCCGTTCCACTCACCACGCCGCGCACCGCTCCGCGCGCCACTCCCCGTACTGCTCCCCGTGCCGCTCCGCACGCCCTGCTGCGCGCCGGTCCGCTTCTGTTCCGCTGTGGTCACTACAGATCCGCTTTCGATGGTGCCGGTCAAATCACGAGTCAGGGGTCAGCCGCACAGGCAGGCCGAGAGCAGCTCCGCGAAGCTCACGTCCTCCCGGGCCACCCCGAAGACCTCCGCCCGCAGCAGCACCCGCTCCGCCCAGGCCCGGTGCGGCCGGGCCTCGTTCATCTTGTTCGTGTACGCCGAGCGCAGTACCCCGCCGCCGCCCTGCTCCTGCCGGAGGATGTCGCGGGCGTCGCAGTACTCCTCGTGCGTGACCACGGACAGCGCGTGCACCGCGGGGACGTGGCTGGGGTGGATGCAGGTCTTGCCCAACAGGCCGTTGGCACGGTCGAGTTCGATCTCCCGGATGAGCCCGTCCAGGTCGTGCTCGATGATCCGGCGGCGGACCTCCTCGCCGGAGGCCCGGGCGGTGCCGGCGGTCGCCGCGAACGGGGTGCGGCGCAGCTGCGGCTTGAACATCCGCTCCTGCACCGGGAAGTACTCCCAGACCGGCCCTGTCACGGTGTACCCGGTGCCGTCCGCCCGGCCGAGCAGGTTGACCACGTCCCCGATCACCGCCGCGACCAGCGCCACGTCGTACGCGGTGAGGTCGGGCGAGCGCCGCAGTCCGTAGGCGGAGCACAGGTCGGTGACGCCGAGCCGGACGGCGAGCACCCGTTCCCGGTGGGTGGCGAGCAGCTCGGCGATGCCGAAGAGCTGCTCGCGCCTGGTCTCCAGGTGGGCGAGTTCGGGCGATTCCAGGACGGGCATGGCGAACAGCCGCCGCCCGGTGGCGGCCTCGGCGGCGGCGAGGGCGGCCAGGTAGGCAGCGCCGGCCCCGGCCGTGAACTTGGGCAGTACGAAGCCGCTCAGCAGTCCGACCGCCGGTCCGAGCCGTTCGGCCAGGTCGAGGATCTGCTCGGCGGTGCGAACCCTGATGAAGAGAAGTGGATGGTCCTGTGCACAGTCGGTGAAATCATTGACCAGGTCGGCCAGCTGCTCGACCAGGTTCCGCTCGCCCGCGTCCACCTCGTGGTCGGCGATCGCGTCCTCCAGGCAGAGCACCATCGACACCACGCCCCGAGCAGCCTGTTTGCGGATGTCGGCGGCCAGCGCGGGCCTGGTGGCGGGGCTGTAGAGGGTGCCGCCGAGGGCGGTGGCGAGCACCGCGGGCTCGCTGCGCGCGGTGAACGTCCGCGGCTGCTCCAGGAACAGCCGGGCGCGGACGTCGTCAGCGAGGTGGCCGAAATGGCGCAAGGTGCTCTCCTCGGGGATGGACGGCCTCCGGCCCGCGGTTTCACCTGGACGCGCCGCCGGCGGAACTCCCCTCCGCCGGACCTCCGGGGGCCTGTTCGAACGCCCATCGTACGGACGGATTCCGGCCGTTCCCGGCGCCGGGGCACTGAACTCCCGGAACATCCGGCTCCCTCGACGTCCACCCGGACGCTTCCCCGGCCATCGGGGGAGGACGGCGGCAAACGTCGCTCCGGCGCAAGTCTTGGCAAAGTCCGTCCCCACGCCGGCGTTCCCGGTCACGTTGTCCGAAGCGGTGGCGAACAGGCAGGATGGTCCGCTATGACGCACGTGATGGCCAAGGGCGCCAACATCGCACTGCCGGCGGCGGCGGTCCGCGCCGTGCTGCGCTGGAGCGCCACGCCCGGTGCGCCGGACGTGGACGCGTCCGCGCTGCTGCTCGGTGCCAACGGCAAGGTCCGTTCGGACGCCGACTTCGTCTTCTACAACCAGCCGCGGCACCCCTCCGGGCTGGTGCGCCACCTGCCCAAGCAGCACACCTCCGGCGGCGCCGAGATCATCGACACGGTCGAGGTCGAACTCGCCAAGCTGCCGGTCGAGGTGGACCGGGTGGTGCTGGCCGGCTCCTCCGAGGGTGGCCCGTTCCGCGCCGTCCCCGGGCTGCGGCTGCTGCTGTTCGACGCCGCGACCGGTGAAGGCGCGCTCCCGCTCGCCGAGTTCGCCATCGCCGACGCCGAGAACGTCACCGCCCTCGTCGCGGCCGAGCTCTACCGGCGCAACGGCGCCTGGAAGCTCCGGGCGATCGGCCAGGGCTACACCTCCGGACTGATCGGCCTGGCCACCGACTTCGGCATCACCGTCGAGGACGAGGCGGACGAGCCCGCAGCGCCCCCGGCCCCGACGCCGACCCCGGTCCCGGCGCCCGCCTCCGCCGCCACCCCCACCGGCGCGGTCGACCCCCGCGCCACCCCGCTGCCCGACCCGCGCTCCGAGGCCCGGCCCGAGCCCGGTACCTTCACCCTGAGCCCGGCCGTCCCCCAGCCCGCGGCACAACAGCCCTCGACGCAACAGCCTCCGGCACACCAGCCCCCGGCGCAGCCCACGACCACCCCCGCCCCGGCCGCCGCCGCAACCGGCCCCGCGACCCCGCCGCCCCCCGCTCCGCCGACCCCGCCGCCGGTCGGCCCGCCGCCCGCGACCCCGCCGACCATGACGCCCCCGCCGGTGGCCCCGCCCACCGTGCCCCCGAACGTCCCGCCGGCCCCGCCCGCACCGCCGACCCACCACCCGGGCGGCTACGGCTACCCCCAGCAGCAGCCCGGCACGGGCTACGGCTACCCGCAGCAGCAGCCGCCCGCGACCGGCTACGGCTATCCCCAGCCCACCCAGCCGTACCCGCCGCAACCGCAGCCGGGCACCGGCTACGGCTACCCCCAGCCGCCCCAGACCGTCCCCCCGCAGCAGCACCCCGGCAGCTACGGCTACCCGCACCAGCAGCAGCCCGGCACCGGCCAGCAACCGCCCGTCCCGCCGCAGCCCCCGGCGCCGGCAGCGGCCGGCGAGGAGTTCGCACTCCCCCCGCAGGGCCCACAGTTCCAACCCCACTGAGCCGAGCCCGGCGGGGCCGCCGAAGCAGCGCCAGCGCTGTGGCGGCCCCGCCGGGGACCCTCAGTCCCCGCCCCCCGGCCGCTGCCCCTTGTACCCGCGCTGCCACTGCATCCCGAAGCCGTACAGCCGGTCGATGTCCGCCTGGAACCCGTTGACGTACTTCACTTCACGGCGCACCGTCAGCTGGTTGTCCCCGCCGTTCTCGATCAGCACCACCGCGCAGGAGCGCGCCGCCCGGGCCCGCTCGTCCAGCTTGATCTCGATCCGCGGCCCGGTCTGCGGGACGATCGTTATCACCGCGTGGGTCTGTTCGAAGGCCGGGGTGCCGTCGTAGATGTAGACGAAGATCAGCAGCCGCTTGAACTTGTCCTTCTTCTCCAGGTTGACGTACATCGTCTCGCCGGACGGCGCCCCGTACTGGTCGTCGCCGCTGAGCTTGATGTACGGCGGTTCGCGCAGGTCGCCGAAGAGTTCGCCGAGCGGCTGCACCACGCCCCGGGTGCCGTCGGAGAGTTCGTACATGCAGGCCAGGTCGAGGTCGACGTTCACCTGCTCGTTGCCGCCCGGCGAGTCCGGCTCCAGCGGGCTCAGGATCCGCGGGCTGAAGAAGCGCTTGACCGTCTCCCGGGTGCTCGGCCGGGCCGCGCCCGAGCGCATGGTCCAGTGCAGGTTGACGTAGAGGTAGCCGGTGGTGGCGGCCGAGCCGGTGATCGCGTGCTGCGGCGCCGACTTGGTGAGCGTGACCTTGTGCTGGGCGCCCGGGTCGTCGAAGGTGTAGCTCTTGTCCCCGCGCAGGTACTCCCAGATCGAGACCATCCAGTCCTCTTCCCCTGCCTCCGTCAGGCAACCTGACACCGCGCCGATCGACACCGAGTCGCTCGACGATCCGCCGGTCCATGATCGGGCATCGGCCCGGGCGACGGATACCCGAACCTCCCCTTTCCCTACCCCGCCCGGCCGTTCGCGCCCCCCGATGACGCGAACCGGTGGGTCGATTGGCCCGAGGAAGCCGCCCTCCCGTAACATGCCGCCCCTTCGGACGCGATATCGTCTAGCCGCACAGGTGTCCCGTCCGCCCCTGCGCGGGCGCGGTGGGCACACCGTGCGGCGACGAACGAACCGTCAGGCCGTGCCCGCGCGGCGGGCCCTGACCGCCTGTGTGTCGCTCTGTTGAACCTGTCCCCTGCGGAAACCCGAGGCCCGACCCGCAATGAACCTGACCTCCATACAGCTGGTCTGGACCGTCGTCGGCGGCGCAGCCCTGCTGTTCGTCGCCATCCTGATGGCGACGCTGCGATTCAAGAACTCGAAGAAGGACGAGGCCGCCGACTCCTGGGAGCGCAGCGAGGACCGCCGCCGCCGCAAGGAGATGATCTACGGCATCTCCTCGTACACCCTGCTGTTCTGCTGCGCCGGCGTCGCGGCCGCGCTGTCGTTCCACGGCCTGGTGGGCTTCGGCATCGAGAACCTCGGCCTGTCCAACGGCTGGGAGTACCTCGTCCCGTTCGGCCTGGACGGCGCCGCGATGTTCTGCTCGGTGCTCGCCGTCCGCGAGGCCAGCCACGGTGACGCCGCGCTCGGTTCCCGGCTCCTGGTCTGGGTGTTCGCGATCGCCTCGGCCTGGTTCAACTGGGTGCACGCCCCGCGCGGCCTCGGTCACGCCGGCGCCCCGCAGTTCTTCTCCGGCATGTCGATCTCGGCGGCGATCCTGTTCGACCGGGCGCTGAAGCAGACCCGCAAGGCCGCGCTGCGCGAGCAGGGCCTGGTGCCGCGTCCGCTCCCGCAGATCCGCATCGTCCGCTGGCTGCGCGCCCCGCGCGAGACCTACGCGGCCTGGTCGCTAATGCTGCTGGAGAACGTCCGCAGCCTGGACGAGGCGGTGGAGGAGGTGCGCGAGGAGCGCCAGGCGAAGCTGGACGCCAAGGTGCGCGCCCGTTCCGCCGACCGCCGCGAGCGGGCCGAGCTGAAGGCGATCTCCCGCCAGGGCGGCATGCTCGCCCGGGCCCGCGGCGGGCGTCAGGTGCCCGCGCTCACGGCGGCCGGAGACGGCCCGAGCGCTACGGAGCCTGCCCTAGCCGCCGGGAGCGACCACGCCACCCCGACCGCGCAGGACCCGTTCGCCCCGCTGACCCCGCGCAGCTCGTCCTCCTCGTCGAGCCGGCTGGAGCCGAGCCCGCTGGAGCCGAGCGCCCTGGACGCCGGCCGCCCCCGCGCCGCCGTCGGCTCGTCCTACTCCTTCTCCTCCTCGATCACCGGCTCGACCTCGTCCTCCCGCTCGACCATCGACCTGACGGCCGACGACGACACCCTGTCGATGCCGAAGCTGGACTCGCTGGAGCGCAAGCTGCGCGCGATCGAGCAGCAGCTGGGCTGACCCGGCACCGCAGGAGCAATGCGAAACGGCCGCCCCCGGATCCCCCGGGGGCGGCCGTCGCGTTCGCCCGCAACACGGAACGAACTACTGCCCGCTGCCGACCAGTTCCTTCTCCTCCGCCGAGCCCTCGCGCCGGTTGCGCAGCATCGAGGAGGCCAGGGCCAGCCCGATGAAGGCGACGCCGATCAGGCCGGTGACGATCTCCGGGATGTGGTACTTGATCCCGACCAGCAGGATCACCGCCAGCGCGCCGATCGCGTAGTGCGCGCCGTGCTCCAGGTAGACGTAGTCGTCCAGGGTGCCCTTGCGGACCAGGAAGACGGTCAGCGAGCGGATGTACATCGCGCCGATGCCGAGGCCCAGGGTGATCTGGAAGATGTCGTTGGAGATCGCGAAGGCGCCGACCACGCCGTCGAAGGAGAACGAGGCGTCCAGCACCTCCAGGTAGAGGAACAGGAAGAACGCGGCCTTGCCGGCGACCTGGACGATCGGCTTGCCGGACTTCTCGGCCTCCTCCTCGCGCTCCGCCTCCTCCTCCAGGCCCGATTCGAAGATCGAGGAGAGGCCGCCGACCGCGAGGTAGGTGATCAGGCCGAGCACACCGGCCAGCAGAACGGTTTCGGCGTGCTCCGCCGCGAAGAACCGCGAGGCCAGCACCAGCGCGACCAGGGCGACGACGCTGGAGAGGGCGTCCAGCTTGCCGACCTTCTCCAGCGGACGCTCCAGCCAGCCCAGCCAGTTGTGCTCCTTCTCGTCGAACACGAAGTCCAGGAAGATCATGAGCAGGAAGACGCCGCCGAAGGCCGCGATGGCCGGGTTGGCCGCCGCCAGGTACTGACCGTAGGTGAGGCCGTCGTGGGTCTTGTCGGAGTGCAGCGCGAGGTCGATGACCGTCGCCGGGTTGAGCTTCGCGGTGAGACCGACGACCAGCAGCGGGAAGACCAGCCGCATCCCGAAGACGGCGATCAGCACACCGACCGTCAGGAAGATCTTCTGCCAGTACGGGTTCATCCGCTTCAACACCGTGGCGTTGACCACCGCGTTGTCGAAGGACAGGGAGATCTCCAGGATGGAGAGGATCAGCACGATGCCGAAGCCTTGGGCTCCCCAGAGCAGTCCGGCCGCGGCCAGGCCGATGGCTGTGATCGCGAACGACCAGCCGAATGTGCGGAGGAACACGGGAGTTGGCTACCTTTCGGGTTCTGGCCGTGCCGGGGGCGGCCTGGTCCCGAGACGCCTGACCGGGCCGGGCCCGGTCAGGTCACCCCCGCACTGCCCTCTGTTCTCATGATCGTTGATCGTTGATCGTCAACTGGGTGCGATAAGTCTGATTTGCGCCCTCACTGTACGTTGACGCCGAAGTCGAGCGCGATCCCGCGCAGGCCGGAGGCGTACCCCTGGCCCACCGCACGGAACTTCCACTCGCCCGCGTACCGGTACAGCTCGCCGAAGATCATCGCCGTCTCGCTGGACGCGTCCTCGGACAGGTCGTAGCGCGCGATCTCCTGGCCGTCGACGGAGTTGACGACCCGGATGTAGGCGTTGCGGACCTGGCCGAAGTTCTGCAGCCGGGACTCGGCCTCGTAGATCGAGACCGCGAAGACCACCTTGTCCGCCTGGGCCGGGACCAGCTCCAGGTTGACCAGGATCAGCTCGTCGTCACCCGCGTCGTCGCCGCCCACGAGGTTGTCGCCCTGGTGCTCCACCGAGCCCTCGGGGCTCTTGAGGTTGTTGTAGAAGACGAAGTACTCGTCGCCGAGCACCCGTCCGCCGCCACAGATCAGGGCGCTCGCGTCGAGGTCGAACGGTGCGCCCGTGGTCGAACGGGCGGACCAGCCGAGGCCGATCTGGACCTGCGTCAGGTTCGGCGCGGCCTTGGTGAGCGAGACGTTCCCGCCCTTGGCGAGCGTGACCACCATGGTGTTCTTCCTCCCTTGCTTCTCCCGGGGCGCCTTACAGGTGTATCCCCCGCGGCCCCGGCCGGCCCGCTTCGGCCGGCTGAACTTCCTGAACTCACATCCTCGCAGCGCGGCGGGCCCGGACGAAGCCGGGGCGGCCCCGGACCGCGAAGGTCCGG
The DNA here is from genome assembly GCF_053596495.1 of Kitasatospora sp. NPDC001683. Classification (NCBI taxonomy): domain Bacteria; kingdom Bacillati; phylum Actinomycetota; class Actinomycetes; order Kitasatosporales; family Streptomycetaceae; genus Kitasatospora; species Kitasatospora sp. NPDC001683. The sequence goes on along the minus strand of NZ_JBSFGK010000008.1, from coordinate 23,474 downwards.
GGCCGCCCCGGGAATCCGGCGCAGAACCCTTGCGCCGCAGGAGACTCAGACGTTCACGCCGAAGTCCTGGGCGATGCCGCGCAGGCCGGAGGCGTAACCCTGGCCGATGGCACGGAACTTCCACTCGCCGCCGTTGCGGTAGAGCTCGCCGAAGACCATCGCGGTCTCGGTGGAGGCGTCCTCGGAGAGGTCGTAGCGCGCCAGCTCCGCGTTGTTCTCCTGGTTCACCACCCGGATGAACGCGTTGCGGACCTGGCCGAAGTTCTGGCCCCGGCTCTCGGCGTCGTAGATCGACACCGGGAAGACGATCTTCTGCACGTCCGCCGGGACGCCGGCCAGGTTGACCTTGATCGCCTCGTCGTCGCCCTCGCCCTCACCCGTCCGGTTGTCGCCGGTGTGCTCGACCGAGCCGTCCGGGCTCTTCAGGTTGTTGAAGAACACGAAGTTGCCGTCCGAGCCGACCTTGCCCTGCTCGTTGCAGAGCAGCGCGCTGGCGTCCAGGTCGAAGTCCGTCCCGGTGGTGGTCCGGACGTCCCAGCCCAGGCCGACCACGACGGCCTGGAGCCCGGGGGCCTCCTTGGTGAGCGAGACGTTGCCGCCCTTGCTGAGGCTGACTCCCACTTGTCCTCCAAGAATCGGGAGGCACCGGCTGGTGCCCCCGGTGGTGCGGTTCGAGGCGCCGCCCGCCGGAAACGGACGTGCGCCCCACTCCGCCAACGGCCCGAGCGTAGTACCGGGTTCCCGCACGCACGGCCGAACGGGCGAGGCGGACGCGTCGCGCGGGCCTCCGGGGGCGGCCGCACGGGCCCCGCAGGAGCGGCCGCACGGACCCCGCAGGAGTGGCCGCACGGGCCTCAGAGCCCGGCCAGGACCTCCAGGTACTCCTGCTCGTCCCGGGCGTCCGGGAGGCCGTTGACGACGCTCCAGCGGACCGTGCCGGCCTTGTCGATCACGAAGGTGCCGCGCAGCGGGCAGCCCTTCTCCTCGTCCAGGACGCCGTACGCCCGGGCGACCTCGCCGTGCGGCCAGAAGTCGGCCAGCAGCGGGAACTCCAGGCCCTCCCGGTCGGCGAACACCCGCTGGCCGAACTGCGAGTCGCAGGAGACGCCGAGCACCTGGACGTCCTCGTTCTGCAGCCCGGCCAGCTCGCGCTGGATCGCGCCCAGCTCGCCGGTGCACACGCCGGTGAAGGCGAACGGGTAGAAGACCAGGACGACGTGCTTGCGGCCGCGGAAGTCGGCCAGCCGGACCGTCTCCCCGTGCTGGGTGGTGAGCTCGAAGTCCGGAGCCGGGTTGCCGACCTCGATGGCCATGAACGGGACCTTTCTGACGCGACCGGGCCGCGCGGCGGGCACGGCAGCCGCCATCCTCGCATCCGTTCACCCGCGTTCGGCCGAACGGATGACCCGGCCCGCCGACCGGCCCAGCCCTTCCGCCCTGAGCGAACGCGCGAACCGCCGCCGGAAGAGCCCGAGCCGCCCCGGAAGGCACCGTGGAGGGACACCCGGAAAGCCGTGCGGAAATGCGCCGGGCCCCGCCGGAGGAGATCTCCGGCGGGGCCCGGCACGGGCTTCAGGGTCCCGTTCAGCGCTGCTTGGGCTGCTTCGTCGTGGACTTGGTCGCCAGGCGGGTGGCCGCCCAGTCCTTGGCGACCGCGATCGAGCTGGTCTGCGAGAGGCCGGCGGTCTTGGCCGCGTCCGCGATGTCGGAGGCCTCGATGTGGCCGTCCCGGCCGGTCTTGGGCGTCAGCAGCCAGATCAGACCGCCCTCGGCCAGGTATTCCAGGGCGTCGACGAGGGCGTCGGTGAGGTCCCCGTCGTCGTCGCGGTGCCACAGCAGGACGGCGTCCGCGACGTCGTCGTAGTCCTCGTCGACGAGATCCGTCCCGGTGATCTCCTCGATGCCCTCGCGGAGATCCTGGTCAGTGTCGTCGTCGTACCCCAGCTCCTGGACGATCTGGCCCTCTTCGAAGCCGAGACGGGTCGCCGGGTTGGACTTGTCCGCGGGGTCCGCGGTCGCGCTCACGGGAATAACCTCCAGTATTCGGCTCGGCGTCCATGCCGAGGCTGTGGCCGTAGTCCACACGGGCGCGGCGGTTCGCGCAAGTACCCGACCGCCGATCCCCTCCAAAGGTTGACGTGTCACAGCGGGACACGCCGGTCGACGTGTCGGGAATCACACCGATTTGCCCTTCTCTGCATGGGACAAGGATGCTTCGGGTGGTCCCGGCCCACAGGCCGTACGCGTGCCCGAGATGCGAACGGCATTCGGGGTCCGCGTGTGCGCGGGCGTAGAGTCTCCTGTTGGCCCTCACCCCGGCCGCCCGCCATCGGGCGGACGGGACACCAGGTCGGACCACCTCTTTTCGTAACACCCGGGGGTGTTCGGAGCGGACGAAGACGCCCGCGACGCACGCCACCAGACCGCTCCGTCCACCAGGCGGAACGGTTACCGATCGGTAGAGATGACGGATCTCCGAGCGCGGTAGCACGATGGAGGCGGCGCGACACACCTCAGTTTCGACCGACAGTGAAGGAACAGCGTGGCTTCCGGATCCGATCGCAACCCGATCATCATTGGCGGCCTTCCGAGTCAGGTCCCGGACTTCGATCCCGAGGAGACCGCGGAATGGCTGGAGTCGCTCGACGCGGCCATCGACGAGCGGGGGCGTGAGCGTGCCCGCTACCTGATGCTGCGGCTGATCGAGCGCGCCCGCGAGAAGCGTGTCGCCGTGCCCGAGATGCGCAGCACGGACTACGTCAACACCATCGCGACCAAGGACGAGCCGTTCTTCCCCGGCAACGAGGAGATCGAGCGCAAGATCCTCAACGCGACCCGCTGGAACGCGGCCGTGATGGTCTCCCGGGCGCAGCGCCCGGGCATCGGCGTCGGTGGCCACATCGCCACCTTCGCCTCCTCCGCGTCGCTCTACGACGTGGGCTTCAACTACTTCTTCCGCGGCAAGGACGCCGAGGGCGAGTCCGGCGACCAGGTCTTCTTCCAGGGCCACGCCTCCCCCGGCATCTACGCCCGCGCCTTCCTGCTGGACCGACTCACCGAGCAGCAGCTCGACGCGTTCCGCCAGGAGAAGTCGAAGGCCCCGTACGGCCTGTCCAGCTACCCGCACCCGCGGCTGATGCCGGACTTCTGGGAGTTCCCGACCGTCTCGATGGGCCTCGGCCCGCTCGGCGCGATCTACCAGGCGCGGATGAACCGCTACCTGGAGCACCGGGGCATCAAGGACACCTCCGACTCGCACGTGTACGCCTTCCTCGGCGACGGCGAGATGGACGAGCCCGAGTCGCTCGGCCAGCTGTCGCTGGCCGCCCGCGAGGGCCTGGACAACCTGACCTTCGTGGTCAACTGCAACCTGCAGCGCCTGGACGGCCCGGTCCGCGGCAACGGCAAGATCATCCAGGAGCTGGAGTCCCAGTTCCGGGGCGCCGGCTGGAACGTGATCAAGCTCATCTGGGACCGCAGCTGGGACCCGCTGCTCGCGCAGGACCGCGACGGCGTCCTGGTGAACAAGATGAACACCACCCCGGACGGCCAGTTCCAGACCTACGCCACCGAGACCGGCGACTACATCCGCGAGCACTTCTTCGGCGGTGACCTGCGCCTGCGCGCCATGGTCGAGAACATGACCGACCAGCAGATCCAGCACCTGGGTCGCGGCGGCCACGACCACAAGAAGATCTACGCGGCGTTCAAGGCGGCCCGCGAGCACAAGGGCCAGCCGACGGTCATCCTGGCCCAGACGGTCAAGGGCTGGACGCTGGGCCCCAACTTCGAGGGCCGCAACGCCACCCACCAGATGAAGAAGCTGACGGTCGACGACCTGAAGCGCTTCCGCGACCGGCTGCACCTGCCGATCACCGACAAGCAGCTGGACGAGGGCTACCCGCCCTACTACCACCCGGGCCGCGACTCGGAGGAGATCCAGTACATGCACGACCGCCGCCAGGGCCTCGGCGGCTTCGTGCCCACCCGCAAGGTGCGCCCGCGCCCGCTGGTGCTGCCCGGCGACGACGCGTACAAGGCGGTCAAGAAGGGTTCCGGCAACCAGACCATCGCCACCACCATGGCGTTCGTCCGGCTGCTCAAGGACCTGATGCGGGACAAGGGCATCGGCAACCGCTTCGTGCCGATCGCGCCGGACGAGTACCGCACCTTCGGCATGGACTCGCTGTTCCCGTCGGCGAAGATCTACAACCCGATGGGCCAGACCTACGAGTCGGTCGACCGCGACCTGCTGCTGGCCTACAAGGAGTCGCCGACCGGCCAGATGCTGCACGACGGCATCTCCGAGGCCGGCTGCACCGCCTCGCTGATCGCCGCCGGTTCGTCCTACGCAACCCACGGCGAGCCGCTGATCCCGGTGTACGTCTTCTACTCGATGTTCGGGTTCCAGCGCACCGGCGACCAGTTCTGGCAGATGGCCGACCAGCTGGCCCGCGGCTTCGTGCTCGGCGCCACCGCCGGTCGCACCACCCTGACCGGTGAGGGCCTGCAGCACGCCGACGGCCACTCGCACCTGCTGGCCTCGACCAACCCGGGCGTCGTCGCGTACGACCCGGCGTACGGCTTCGAGATCGCGCACATCGTCCAGGACGGTCTGCGCCGGATGTACGGCTCCTCGGCCGAGCACCCGCACGGCGAGGACGTGTTCTACTACCTCACCGTCTACAACGAGCCGATCAAGATGCCGGCCGAGCCCGAGAACGTGGACGTCGAGGGCATCCTCAAGGGTCTGCACAAGTACGCGCCGGGCACCGCCGGCCAGATCCCGGCCCAGATCCTCGCCTCCGGCGTGGCCGTGCCGTGGGCCCTGGAGGCCCAGCGCATCCTCGCCGAGGAGTGGAACGTCAAGGCCGACGTCTGGTCCGCGACCTCCTGGAACGAGCTGCGCCGCGACGCGGTGGAGGCCGAGGAGTTCAACCTGCTGCACCCCGAGGAGCAGCAGCGCGTGCCGTACGTCACCCAGAAGCTGCAGGGCGCCGAGGGCCCGATCGTCGCGGTGTCCGACTGGATGCGCGCGGTGCCGGACCAGATCGCCCGCTGGGTGCCGGGCCAGTACCAGTCGCTGGGCGCCGACGGCTTCGGCTTCGCCGACACCCGTGGCGCGGCCCGTCGCTTCTTCCACATCGACGCCCAGTCGGTCGTGCTGGCGGTGCTCACCGAGCTCGCCAAGCAGGGCAAGGTGGAGCGCTCGGTGCTGAAGGACGCGATCGACCGCTACCAGCTGCTGGACGTGGCCGCGGCCGACCCGGGTGCCGCCGGCGGCGACGCCTGATCACCCGCTAGCGCCTGAAAGGGCCGGACCCCTCGTGGGGTCCGGCCCTCTCGGTTTCCGTTTCCGGTCGATCAGGCGCTGATCAGATGTGCACGGCCGGGCCCGCGTCGGTGCTGCCGCGACGGGTGAGCAGGGCGAGCAGGGCGGCGGCGAAGGCCACCGCGGCGGCCACCACGAAGGCCAGCGACATGCCGCTGACGAAGGACTGGTGCACGGCGCCGGCCATCGCGTCCACCGCCTGCTGAGGCATGCCGGGCTGGGCGGGCGGGGCGATGCCCAGCTGGGCGCCCTGCTTGAGGAGTTCGGCCTGCTGCGGGTCGGCGACCGGCGGCAGGCCGGCCTTCGCCCAGTTGCCGGGCAGCACGTCGCCGACCTTGGCGGCCATCAGGGCGCCCAGCACGGCGGTGCCGAGGCTGCCGCCGACCTGCATGGCGGCCTGCTGGAGGCCACCGGCCACGCCGGACAGCTCCAAGGGGGCGTTGCCGACGATGACCTCGGTGGCGCCGACGATGACCGGGCTGATGCCGAGGCCCATCAGGACGAACCAGAGCGACATCACGCCGGTGCCGGAGCCGGTGCCCAGGGTGGACATGCCGAACATCGCGCCGGTGGTGAGCAGCATCCCGGCCGTGATCGGGATCCGCGGGCCGAGCTTGCCGATCGCCAGGCCGGCCAGCGGCGAGCCGACGATCATCATGCCGGTCATCGGCAGCAGGTGGACGCCGGCGTCGACCGGCTTCATCCCGTGCACGTTCTGCAGGTAGAAGGTCACGAAGAAGATCGCGCCGAAGAACGCGAAGGCCATCAGCACCATCAGCAGCACGCCCGCCGACAGCGGCACCGAACGGAACAGGCTGAGCGGGATCAGCGGCTCCTTCGCCCGGCCCTGCCAGAGCGCGAAGAGCACCATCAGCACCACCGCGCCGCCCAGGAAGAGCAGCGTCCGCCCGTTGCCCCAGCCCCACTCGGGGGCCTTGATGATGCCGAAGACCAGGGCGAACATCCCGACCGAGAGCAGCCCGATGCCCGGCAGGTCGAAGGACCTGGCGGCGTTCTCGGCCCGCACGTCCCGGAGGATCCACAGGCCGAGGGCGAGCGCGATCAGGCCGACCGGGACGTTGATGAAGAACACCGACTCCCAGCCGACGTGCTCGACCAGCAGACCGCCGACGATCGGGCCGGCCGCGGTGGAGGCGCCGATCACCCCGCCCCAGATGCCGATCGCCATGTTGAGCCGTTCGGCCGGGAAGGCCCCGCGCAGCAGGCCGAGCGCGGCCGGCTGGAGCAGCGCGCCGAACAGGCCCTGCAGCACGCGGAAGGCGATCACGGTCTGGATGTTGCCGGCGAAGCCGATCGCGGCCGAGGTGGCGGCGAAGCCGACCGCGCCGACCAGGAAGGTGCTCTTGTGGCCGAAGCGGTCGCCGATCTTGCCGGCGGTGATCAGGAAGACCGCGAGCGCCAGCAGGTAGCCGCTGGTGACCCACTGGATCTCGGAGGGCGCGGCCCCCAGCTTCTCCTGGATCACCGGGTTGGCGATGGCGACGATGGTGCCGTCCAGGGCGACCATCATGACGCCGACCGCGACGGTCAGCAGGGTCAGCCAGGGGTGCCCCTTGAGCCCCCCGGACGGCCGATTCGGTGGCGGCGGTGCGTCCGCCTCGGAGTTCTTGACGACGGACTGACTCATCTGGGCCCTCCGTGGGCGTGCAGAGACCGGGACACGACGGTGGCGCTGCGACGACCCACCCGTCCCCACGAGTGCCCGGCCGACGAGCGCCACTCCGGCAGATTATGTCAGCCGCTGACATTCGGCAAACAATGACTTCTGACCTGCACTGACATTTGTCAGGCAGCTAAGGTTGAGCTCCCACCCCAGCACCAGCGCCCCCGGAAGGCCCCCGCCATGGCCGCTCGCACCCCCCACCCCGCCGGCACCCCGGAGGACCTCGACCGGGCACCCGGCCTGCGCGAGCGCAAGAAGCAGCAGACCCGGGACGCCCTGGTGCAGGCCGCCCACACGCTCTTCCTCAGCCAGGGCTTCGCCCGGACCACCGTCGACGAGATCGCCTCCGCCGTCGACGTCTCCCAGCGCACCTTCTTCCGCTACTTCGCCAACAAGGACGAGGTCGCCCTCGCCGTGATGGCCGACGCCGAGGACTACTTCATCCACTGCCTGCGCCACCGCCCCGCCGAGGAGACCCCGCTCCAGGCCCTGCGCGCCTCGATCGTCAAGTCCTGGCGCGACCTCGGGAACGACCGGACCTCCGGCCCCGGCTCGATCAGCAGCGCCCTCGAACTGCTGCGGATCATCGAGGAGACGCCCGCACTGCTCGCCGCCCACCTGCGCCGGGTCACCGAGCAGGAGCGGCTGGTGGTCCAGGTGCTCGCCGAGCGGGAGGGGCTGGACCCGGCCCAGGACCTGCGCCCGGTCGTGCTCGCCGCCGTCTTCGGCAGCCTGCTGCGCGCCGCCCACCTGTCCTGGACCGCCGAACAGGAACCGGCCGGGCCCGAGGGCATGGTCGCGGTGATCGAGCGCCACTTCGACCAGCTCGGCCCCGCCCTGGCCGGCCACTGGCGACCCTGAGCGCCCACGGCACCGCAACGCCCACGGCACCCGTAGCACCCGCGCGTCATACCCGGGTATCACCCCGTACCCGGGTATCACCCGGAATCTCGCGCTCCAGTCCGACGCCCGGAGCGGGCCCGCCCTCCTAGGCTGGCCCGCGATGAAAACGCTCACGATCGCCGACGCCCGCAGGTTCACCGTCCGCCAACTGCGCACCCTGTGGCAGCACCTGACCGCCCCGAGCGAGGACGGGACCCCGCTGCTCGGCAACTCCCGCCGGCCCTGGGTGCGCCGACTCCCGTACGTCGTCGCGATCATCCTGCAGGCCTCGCTGATCCCCACCGGGATCGCCAACCTGGTCGACTTCTACGGCCTGGTGCTGCCGGTCGCCGCCGCGCTCACCGTCGCCCAGACCACCCCGCTGTTCCTCGCCATCACCCGGCCGCTCGCCGCCTGGTGGATCAGCGCCACCACCCTGGTCACCACCGCCACCATCACCGCCCACCACCACCAGGTGACGGGCAGTTGGCCGTGGACGGCGCCGATGATCCTCTCGTACCTCTTCCTGCTGCTCGCCCTCGGACTGCGCGAGCGCCGGGCCACCGTGATCGCGGTCTGGGTCGCCACCCTCCTGCTCACCGTGCTCACCACCACCCTCGGCCTGCCCCGGGCCGGCGACGGCACCACCGTGCTGCTGATCGCGCTCAGCGGCGCCGTCCTGCTGCTCGGCTGGGCCGTTCGGGACCGCGCGGTCGCCCGCCGGCTGCTCACCGAGCAGGAGCAGATCAGCGAGGTGGAACGCGAGCGCCGCACCCTGCTGGAGGAACGCGCCCGGATCGCCCGGGAGTTGCACGACGTGGTGGCCCACCACATGTCGGTGATCGCGGTGCAGGCCGCCAGCGCGCCGTACCGGGTCGAGGGCGTCCCGGCCGACGCCGCCGAGGAGTTCACCGCGATCGCCGGCACCGCGCGCGAGTCGCTGGCCGAGATGCGCCGGCTGCTCGGCGTGCTGCGCAGCGAGGAGTCCTCCGGGGAGAAGGCCCCGCAGCCGGGGGTCGGCCAACTCGCCCAGCTGGTCGAGACGGTGGGACGGGCCGGGGTGCCCGCCGAGCTGACCGTGGACGAGGGACTGGCCGAGCGGGTGCCGCAGGCCGTCGGCCTCTCCGCCTACCGGATCGTCCAGGAGGCGCTGGCCAACGTGGTCCGGCACGCCCCCGGCGCGCGGACCTGGGTGTCGCTGTCGGCGGACGGCCCGGAGCTGCGGCTCACCGTGGTCAACGCGGCCCCGGCGCAGCGCACCGAGTCGCTGGAGGCCTCGGCCGAAGGCACCGGACACGGTCTGGTCGGAATGCGCGAACGCGTCCGGCTGGTCGATGGCAGGCTGGACACCGGTCCGCTGCCGGACGGCGGCTTCAAGGTGGCCGCCGTCCTGCCGCTCGACCCGCCCGACCGACCAGACACCCCGGGGGAGAAACCCGCATGACCATCCGCGTGATCATCGTCGACGACCAGGCCATGGTGCGGGCCGGCTTCGCCGCCCTGCTCAACGCCCAGAGCGACATCGACGTGGTGGGGGACGCGGCGGACGGCGCCCAGGCCCTGGAGGTCACCGGTCGCACCCACCCGGACGTGGTGCTGATGGACGTCCGGATGCCCGTCATGGACGGCCTGGAGGCCGCCCGGAAGCTGCTCGACCCCGACGTCCCGGGAGCGCACCGGCCCAAGGTGCTGATGCTGACCACCTTCGACGTGGACGACTACGTGTACGAGGCGCTGCGCGCCGGGGCCAGCGGCTTCCTGCTCAAGGACGCCCCGCCGGCCGACCTGATCGCCGCGGTCCGGGTGGTCGCGGCCGGCGAGGCGCTGCTCGCCCCCTCCGTCACCCGGCGGCTGATCGAGGACTTCGCCCGCAACCGGCCCGCCAAGCGCCGCGACCCCAAGCTGCGGCTCAACGGCCTGACCCCGCGCGAGACCGAGGTGCTGGAGCTGATCGCCCGCGGCCTGTCCAACCAGGAGATCGCCGGCCGACTGGTGCTCGCCGAACAGACCGTCAAGACCCACATCGGGCGCATCCTCGGCAAGCTCGACCTGCGCGACCGCGCCCAGGCGGTGGTGCTGGCCTACGAGTCCGGCCTGGTGACCCCGGGTCAGTAGCAGGTGCTACCGGAGTAGTACCCCCGACTTGGCCCCGCGGTGTGACGTCCGCGGGGCCGTGGCGTTCCTACCTTCCTCCCCGTCGGCAACCGACCCCGGTCGCCGGCCCAACGGGCAAGGGAGGGCACGGACATGCGCAGGTTCCGGACCAGGCGGGCGATCGCCGCCACCGCGGTGGCACTGGCCGCCGTGCTCGGCGCGGGCGGCTGGGCCGCCGACACCCAGACCGCCCTCACCGGTCCGCCGCCCGGCAGCGCCGACTGGACCGCCGACACCGCGCTCGGCCTCCACCCGCCCGACCCGGCCACCAGCACGCCCGCCCAGGTCGCCGCCTTCTTCGCCGGGCTGACGCCCGCCCAGCAGGACGCCCTGGCCACCCGGCACCCCTTGGTGGTCGGCAACCTGGACGGCGCCCCGGTCCGCCTGCGCTACCGCGCCAACACCCTGGCCCTCACCGCCGAACGCGCCCGGGAACTCGCCCGGGCCACCGACCCGGCCCGCACCCCGCAGGACCAGCAAACCGCCCGCACCCGCGCCGAGCGCTACCGCACCCTGCTGGACGACGGCCGGCAGATCCTCGCCTTCGACCCGCGCGGCCGCGGCCAGGTCGCCGAGGTGTTCGGAGACCTGGCCACCGCCACCCGCACCGCCGTGATCGTCCCCGGCTCGGACATCGACCTGCAGACCTTCGACCGCGCCACCGACCCGTACGGCACCCCCGCCGGCATGGCCCGCGCCCTGCGACAGGCCACCGACGGACGGACCGCCGTGATCGCCTGGGCCGGCTACACCACCCCGGTCGGCCTCGGCATCGACGCCGCCACCGAGGACCTCGCCCGGGCCGGCGCCACCCGCCTCACCCGACTGCTCGACGGACTCGCCGTCAGCACCCGCCCGCAGGCCCCGCCCACGGTGTTCTGCCACAGCTACGGCTCGGTGGTCTGCGGCCTGGCCCGCCCCACCCCGGCCCTCGCCTCCGCCCTGGTGGTGCTCGGCTCGCCCGGCATGGGCGTCGACTCGGCCGCCGACCTCGACCCGGGCGTCCCGCTCTGGGCCACCACCCGCAACGACTCCGACTGGATCGGCAACGTGCCCGGCGTCCGGCTGTTCGGCCTCGGCCACGGCTCCGACCCGACCGACCCCGACTTCGGCGCCCGCCCGCTGCCCGCCACCGGATCCCACGGCCACACCGGCTACTTCGCCCCCGGCACCGCCTCGCTCACCGACTACGCCGCCATCGCCCTCGGGCGCCTCTGAGGCCCCTCCGAGCCCCGCACTGGAAGGAGCACCGCCATGGCCCACCCGCTCACCACCCTGCGCCGCGCCGCCGAGCAGGCCGACGCGAAGACCCCCGCCACCCGCGACCGCGCCCTGGACGGGCTGCGCGCCCTCGCCCTGCTCTCCGTCCCGATCGGCCACTGGATGCTCGGCGGCCTCACCCGCTCGCCCGACGGCGCCCTGCACAACGCCAGCCCGCTCTCCTCGCTCGGCTCCTTCGCCCCGGCCAGCTGGGTGCTCCAGATGCTCGGGGTGTTCTTCCTGGTCGGCGGCCACTCCTCGGTCCGCTCACTGGAACGGGCCCGGGAGAAGGGCCTGACGTACGGGAGTTGGCTGCGCGCCCGGACCGTCCGGCTGCTGCGGCCGGTGCTCGGGGTGACGGCGGTGTGGGCGCTGCTGATCCCGCTGCTGCCCCGGCTCGGGGTGCCCGCGGACACCCTGCGCACCGGCGCGACGCTGGTGGTGCAGCCGCTCTGGTACATCGGGGTGTACCTGGCGCTGACCGCGCTCACCCCGCTCTGCGCCGCCTTCGGGCGGCGGCTCGGCCTCCGGTCGGCGGGCCTGCTGGTGGCCTCGGTCGCGGTGGTCGACCTGCTGCGGTACGGGCCGTGGGCCACTGCGGTGCCGTCCTGGATCGGGCTGCTGAACCTGCTGCCGGGCTGGATGTTCGGCTACCAGCTGGGCGTGCTGTGGGCGCAGGGCCGGCTCGGCCGCCCGGCGGCCCGGGGGCTGCTGCTCGGCGGCGGAGCGCTGTTCGCCACGCTGCTGGTCGTGTTCCACTACCCGGCCAGCATGGTGGGCGTGCCGGGCGTCGAGCGGACCAACTCGCACCCGCCGTCCCTGCTGGTGCTCGCCCTGGCGGCGGTGCAGTGCGGCGCCGCGGTGCTGCTGCGGGAGCGGCTGGGCCAGCTGCTGAGCCGCCGTCCGCTGCTGTGGCTGCCGGTGGTGGTGGTCAACCTGTCGGCGATGACGATCTTCTGCTGGCACCAGAGCGCGATGCTCGCGGTGGCGGTGCCCGGCGCGGCCGGCCTCGGCGCCGTACCCGGACTGACCACCGCGCCGGACTCGCTCGGCTGGGTGGCCGCCCGGCTGGCCCTGCTTCCGCTGTTCGGGGCCGCCCTGGTGGCGATCGGGTGGTTCACCCGGCGCTTCGACGGGCCCTGGACGGGTTTCTCCCGGGCCGGCAAGGCGCTGGCCGGCGGCGCGGCGGCGCTCTTCGCCGCGTACGCGCTGGGGGTGGTGTGACGCGCGCCGTCGACCACGGCACGAGAGGGGCGCGACCGCCGGGCCGGCCGTCCTGCTGGCGCCGACCACCTCCACCCACTCGGTCGGCCCGGCTCCGCGCCCCCGGTGCGCCGCCACGCGCACCGGGGGCGCGCTGTCGGCCCCCTGTTCTAACCTGCGCCCATGGTGACGTTCGACGAGTTCCGCGCGATGGCCCTGACCCTGCCGGAGGCCGCCCAGGAGCCGACCTGGGGCATCGAGACGCTGCGGGTCCGCGGCAAGGTCTTCGCGATGGGCGCGCCCGAGGGCGACAGCGTCACCGTCAAGGCCTCCCACGAGGACCAGGCCGAGCTGATCGCCGCCGAGCCCGAGGTGTTCTCCTTCGCCCGGTACGTCGGGCGACACGGCTGGGTGAGCGTCCGGCTGGACCTGGTCGACCCGGAGGAACTGCAGGACCTGGTCACCGAGGCCTGGCGGCGGACCGCGCCCAAGCGGCTGGTCGGCGCATTCGACGCCGACCACTCCGCCTAGCACTGTCCGGGGTGCCACACAAGGACGCCGGGAAGACACTCCCGGTTCATGTGATCCATCCCACAGTTTAGGCGGGTCCGTCACCGTCCTGTGACCTCTACGCTTGCGCAAGGAAGTCAGCAGTCCAATCGCACCCTCCGGGCACCGCCCGAGAAACGGTGACGGGCCCCAAGGGAGTTGGTGCGGTGCGCAACCGTCGACGCTGGAAGCGGGTACTGATCGGGGCGTTCGCGGGTTGTGCCGTGCTCGCCGACGCCGGTGCCTCGGCGGCCGCCGCCGCGGTCTCCTCCGAGCAGCTGGCGATCTCCACGCCCCCGGCCGGCAGCGCCGCCTGGGTGCAGGACCACTCCTTCGGCCGCTCCCTGCCCGACCCGGCCACCACCAGCCCGGCCGACGCCGCCGCCTTCTTCGCCTCGCTCGCCCCCACCGAGCTGGACCGGCTGGTCAAGGACTACCCGCTGGTCGTCGGCAACTACGACGGCGCCCCGCTGGACCTGCGCTACCGCGCCAACCGGATCGCCCTGGCCGACGAGCGCGACGCCGCCCGGGCCCGCGCGGCCGATCAGAAGCTGGACTCCGACGCCCGGGCGCTGGCCGTCTCCCGCGCCAACGACGTCGACCACCTGCTCTCCCCCGGCCGGCAGATCCTCGCCTTCGACCCGCGCGGCCGCGGCCTGGTCACCGAGGTCTGGGGCGACCTCGCCGACGCCGAGCGGGTCTCCGTGGTCGTCCCCGGCTCGGACGCCGACCTCGGCCACTTCGACCAGGCCGCCGAGCCGCTGCGCGGCGCGGCCGGCATGGCCCGCGCCCTGTACGCCGAGGAGCAGCGCCAGGCCCCCGGTACCCGCACCGCCGTGATCGCCTGGACCGGGTACGTCACCCCCTCCGGCCTCGGCCCGGACGCGGCCACCTCCCGGCTCGCCGACGTCGCCGCGCCCCGGCTGCAGCGCCTGCTCGCCGGTCTCAAGGAGACCACCCGGCCGGACGCGCCCCCGGCGCTGCTCTGCCACTCCTACGGCTCGGTGGTCTGCGGCACCGCCGCCCCGCACATCCCGCGCGCGGCCGCCTCGCCGTCCGACACCTCGGGCATCACCGACATGATGGTGTTCGGCAGCCCCGGCATGGGCGTCCAGTCCGCCGGCGAGCTCGGCGGCGGCGTGCACGTGTGGGCCACCCGCAACCCCAGCGACTGGATCGGCAACGTCCCGTTCCTGGAGGTCGGCAAGCTCGGCCACGGCGCCGACCCGACCGGCGGCGGCTTCGGTGCCGAGCAGATCTCCTCCGCCCGGGCCTCCGGCCACAACGGCTACTTCACCGACGGCACCGACAGCCTGCACAACTTCGCGGCGATCTCCCTCGGGGACTACGGCGACGTGGTCCGGGCTCAGCCCAACGCCTGAACCTGATCCTGGTAGAGCCGTAGGGCCTCCGCCGCCGCCCGGGCCAGTTCGCGCCGGGCGGCAGGCGGGGCCAGCACCTCGACGTCCGCGCCGAAGGCCAGCATCGAGCGGGCGGCCGCCGCGGACGGGAAGGCCATCGCCAGCTCGACCCACTCCTCGGGCGGCCCGGCACCCGCCTCCGGCGGCGGCGCCGTGACCCGGCCGCCGTGGATGCGCAGGAACATGTCCAGCCGCCCGCGCCGGACCCGCACCCGGACCGGCACGTCCTTCGGCACCCGCTCCACCTGCTCCCGCAGCGCCGCCCACACCTCGCCGAGCGTCACCCCGGCCCGGCGGCGCACCGTCTCCTCGGTGGTCCCGGCGGTCAGCACCCGGTCGGCCCGGAACAGCCGCGGCTCGCCGTGCAGGTCGGCCACCAGGTACCAGACCGCCGCCTTGTTCACCAGGCCGTACGGGTCGACGGTGTACTCCACCGGCGCGGGCGCGCCGCTGTGCCGGTAGCGCAGCCGCAGCCGCCGGTCGGCGAACACGGCGTACTGCAGCTCGCCCAGGTCCGGCCCGCTGCCGGTGCCCGGCTGGGGGCTCTGCATCCAGCGGGCCGGGTCGACCAGGATGCGCTCGCTGACCCGCTCGGCCGCCGGGCGGTGCGGGGCGGGCAGCGCGGCCATCACCTTGCGCAGCGCCGAGCCGAGCGCACCGTCCAGCCCGAGGTCGCTGTGCGCGCCCTGGGCGGAGAGCACGAACAGCGCCCGGGCCTCGTCCGCGGTCAGCCCGGTGACGTCGGTGCGGTAGCCGGGCAGCAGGTTGATGCCGCCGTGCCGGCCGCGCTCGGTGAACACCGGCACGCCGGCGGCGGAGAGCGACTCCACGTCCCGGTAGATGGTGCGGACGGACACCTCCAGCCGTTCGGCCAGTTCGGTGGCGGGCACCCGGCCGCGGGTCTGGAGCAGCAGCAGGATCGAGAGCAGGCGGTCGGCCTTCATGACACCAGGATCCCAACAATCCTGACGGTGGTTGTCAGGTTCTACTGGGAGATTGCGTTCCGGGGCCCGAAGGGCACCACGAACCACCGCACCGCACAAGGGAGCTGAACACCCATGAGCACCGTCCAGGACGCCCGCCCGCAGTACCGGACCGCCCTCGCCCAGCTGGAGCGGCTGTTCGCCGCCGTCAACCCCGCCGACCTCGACCGGCCCACGCCCTGCGACGAGTACACGCTGCGTCAGCTGCTGAACCACGTGGTCGGCGGCATCCACCGGTTCGCGTTCATCGGCGAGGGCGGTCGGGCCGCGGACATCCTGCCCGGCATCGAGGACCCCTCGGACGACGGCTGGCCGGCCGCGCTCGCCCGGGCCGCCGCCCGCGCCACCGCCGCCTGGGCGGACGACGCCAAGCTGGGCCGCCCGACCTTCGCCCCCTGGGGCGAGGTGCCCGGTGCGATGGCGGTCGGCGGCTACGTGATGGAGGCGGTGGTCCACTCCTGGGACATCGCCGTCGCCCTGGACGGCGGCTTCGCACTGGACGACGAACTGGCGCACACGGCGCTGGCCGTCGCCGAGCTGGTCCTGCCGCCGGAGAGCCGGGTCGACGGCGTCCCGTTCGGCGCGGTGCTGCCGGCCGCCGAGGACGCCGACGTCCACGCCCGGCTGGCCGCCTGGATGGGCCGCAAGGCCTGAGGGGCCCGGGCTCCGGGGCCGCAGCAGCCCCCGACTCCGAAGCGGGGCCCGGGAAGTCGCCGACTCCCCGGGCCCCCGGGGGCACTACTCCCGTCCGACCGAGGTGTTGCGCATGTCCGCGTATCGGTCCCCCGCCACCCGGTCCGCCAGCGGCTCCAGCAGCGCCAGCTCCTCCGCGCTCAGCCGCAGGGCCGCCGCGCCGGTGTTCTCGGCCAGCCGGCTGCGCTTGCGGGTGCCCGGGATCGGCACGACGGTCAGCCCGTGCACCTCGGCCCGCTGGTGCACCCAGGCCAGCGCGACCTGGGCGAGCGTCGCGTCGTGGGCCGCGGCGATCTCCCGCAGCGGGGCGAGCAGTTCGCCGTTGGCGACGGCGTTCTCACCGGTGTAGCGCGGGTGGGTGCGCCGGAAGTCATCCGTCGCGAGCGCCGCGGCGTCCTGGAACGCACCGGTCAGGAAACCGCGTCCGAGCGGCGAGTACGGCACGAAGGCGACGCCGAGCTCGGCCGCGGCCGGCACCGCCGAGCGCTCGACGTCGCGGGCGAACACCGACCACTCGGACTGCACGGCCGCGATCGGGTGGACGGCGTGCGCCTCGCGCAGCTCGGCCCCGGTCACCTCGGACAGGCCCAGGTGGCGCACCTTGCCCGCCTTGACCAACTCGGCCATGGCACCGACCGATTCGGCCAGCGGCACGGCCGGGTCGCGGCGGTGCATGTAGTACAGGTCGATGGTGTCCACGCCGAGGCGGCGCAGCGAGCCCTCCACGGCGGAGCGGATGTACGCCGGGTCGTTGCGGATGGCGCGCTTGGTCGGGTCGTCCGCGTCGCGCTCGATGGCGAACTTGGTGGCGAGCACCACCTTGTCGCGGTTGGCCCGGACGAAGGGGCCGATGAACTCCTCGTTGCGGCCGGAGCCGTACATGTCCGCGGTGTCGAACAGCGTGACGCCGGCCTCCAGCGCGGCGTCCAGCGTGGCGAGCGCCTCGTCGGAGTCGGTCGGGCCGTAGAACTCGCTCATGCCCATGCAGCCGAGGCCCTGGACGCCCACCAGCGGGCCGTCGGTGCCGAGGGGAACGGTGGGAAGGAGGGGGTGAGTCATGCGCTCTGCTCTTCCTCTGCTCGGTAGTACTGGCATTGGACCGGGGCACCGGTGGCGTCGGTGATCTTCCCGGCGTAGAGATCGATCTTGTGGTCGAGGACGGCCAGGGTGGACCGGAGGTCGGCGATCTTCTGCCGGACCTCCTCGCGCTGCGCCTCCAGCAGCCGGCGGCGCTCCTCGTAGGTCTGTTCGCCGCGGCGGGCCATGTCGACGTACTTGAGCATGTCCGCCACCGACATCCCGGTCAGCCGCAGCCGGCCCAGGAAGGCCAGCCGGTGCAGGTCGCCGTCGCAGTAGCGGCGCTGGCCGCCGACCGCGCGGTCGACCGGGTCGAGCAGGCCGATCCGCTCGTACCAGCGCAGCGTGTGGGCGGTCAGCCCGCTCGCCGCGGCGACCTCGCTGATGGTGTGCCGCGGGGTCCGGTCCGGCTCGCCGACCGGGCGGTTGAACACCTCGGCACAGCTGCGCAGATCGGCCTGGGCACGCACGGGTGTGGCCATGATCGCTTCCCCCTGTCCTGTGACGACGACGCTACCGAGTTGGAGTGCACTCCAAGCAAGCCACCCCGCCAGGTGCTCTCGCCACCCGGATCACGGCCCCGGTTAGAGTCGACCACATGGAGAGCTTGCGGATGATCGAGAACTGGCCCGTGCCCCACGCCGCCGCGGCGGTGGTCCGGGGATCGGACGGCGCGGTGCTGGGCGCGCACGGGCCGCAGCAGCACCTCTTCCCGCTGGCCTCGGTGACCAAGCTGCTCACCTCCTACGCGGCGCTGGTCGCCCTGGAGGAGGGCGTGTTCGAGCTGGACGACCCGGCCGGCCCGCCCGGCTCGACCGTCCGCCACCTGCTGGCCCACACCTCCGGCCTCGGCTTCGACGAGGACCGGGTGTTCGCCGAGCCCGGCAAGCGGCGGCTCTACTCCAACGCCGGCTTCGACGTGCTCGCGCGCACCCTCTCCGAGGCCGCCGGGATCGCGTTCCACCAGTACGCCGCCGAGGCCGTGTTCGAGCCGCTGGGGATGCACGACACCCTGATCAACACCGCGAGCAAGTCCCCGGCCGGCGCCGGCGGCCTGTCCACGGTGGCCGACCTCACCCGGTTCGCCGCCGAGCTCCAGTCCCCCAAGCTGCTGGACCCGTCCACCGTCCGCCGGGCCACCCGCGAGGTCGCCTTCCCGGGCACCAGCGGCGTGCTGCCCGGCTACGGCCACCGCCGCCCGAACGACTGGGGCCTCGGTTTCGAGATCCGCGACGGCAAGAGCCCGCACTGGACCGGCGCCACCAACTCCCCCGAGACCTTCGGCCACTTCGGCCAGTCCGGCACCTTCCTCTGGGTCGACCCCCAGGCCGGCGTGGCCTGCGTCGCGCTCACCGACCGGGACTTCGGCCCCTGGTCGGTCGACGCCTGGCCGCCGCTGTCCGACGCCGTCCTGGCCGAACTGGAGAAGTAGCGACCCACTAGCCGTACGAGACCGGCGAGTGCATCTCCCAGAGCAGGAGTTCGGCGCCGGTCTCGCCCGCGGTCGGGTCGGCGAAGGCCTCCCCGGTGATCCGCACGCTGTCCCCCGGCACCATCGAGCGGCCGCCGCCCTTGGGCCCGGGGACCGTCCGGTAGCCCAGCGAGCCGGCCGTCAGGTGCGCGTACCGCCAGGGCGCCGCGGGCAGTTGCGGCAGCGGCTGCCACGGGCCGGCGGTGGCCAGCCAGAGCGCGGCGTCGCTCCGGCGCAGCCGCAGGGCGTCCGTCCCGGCGTCCCGCTCCAGCCCGGAGGCCAGCAGCGTCAATCCGCCGTCCGCCGGTTCCACCTTGCGCAGCCCGTACCCGGGGGCGGCGTCGAACTCGTCCGGCTGCAGCCACATCTGGACGAAGCGCACCGGCCCGGTGGCGCCGCCGAGGTTGCGCTCGGTGTGGGTGACCCCGGAGCCCGCGCTGAGGTGCTGGATCATGCCCGGGCGCACCACCCCGCTGTGGCCGTGCGAGTCCCGGTGGGCCAGCGCGCCCTCCAGCACCCAGGTGAGGATCTCGGTGTCCCGGTGCCTGTGCTCCTCGAACCCGGCGCCGGGGGCGAGGAGTTCCTCGTTGCACGCGAGCAGCGCGCCGAAGTGGGTGTTCTTCGGGTCGTAGTGGCCGGAGAAGGAGAACGCGTGTCGGGTCTCGATGCCCTCGGCGGGGGTGGAGCGGTAGCGCTCGGCGGTGCGGCGCAGGTCGGCGCGGGGGCGTTCAGGAGCGTCGGTCACGCTCCTCACCGTAGCCCCTCCGGTCGGCTCGCTCCGGGCGCTCCGGACGCTCCGGACCCGGTGCCGACGCTCCTCGGCTCTCGGTCGTGACCGGGACCACCGGGCCGCTGGACCGGGGGTTGTGCACGAGCAGTCACTCGCGTGAGGCAGTCTTGTTCTTGTGCCAGCCGCTTCCGCGAACTCCAAGAGCGAACCCAGTCCCGCAACCGAACCCACCGGGAAGAGCCCCGCTCCCCGGCCCGGCCGCGACCGCCCCGGCCGCCCCGCGCCCCGCCTGACGGCGCAGGAGCGCAGAAACGCCGCCGAGCGGGCCGAGCGCCGGGCGGCGACCCTCAAGCGCTTGGAGAAGTCCTCGGGCAAGCTGGCCACCGCCGCGATCGCGCGGATGGACGACCAGCTCGGCTGGTACCGGCGGATGCCGCCGGAGCACCGCTCCTGGATCGGTCTGGTCGCCCAGGCCGGCATCGCCGCCTTCACCGAGTGGTACCGCCACCCCGAGGCCGCCCGGGCGATCTCCACCGACGTCTTCGGCACCGCCCCGCGCGAGCTGACCAGGGCGATCACGCTGCGCCAGACCGTCGAGCTGATCCGCACCACGATCGAGGTGATGGAGGAGGCCATCGAGGAGGTGGCCGCCCCCGGCGACGAGGCGGACATGCGCGAGTCCGTCCTGGTCTACGCCCGGGAGATCGCCTTCGCCACCGCCCAGGTGTACGCCCAGGCGGCCGAGGCGCGCGGCGCCTGGGACGCCCGGCTCGAGGCGCTGGTGGTCAACTCCCTGCTGTCCGGCGACGCCGACGAGGGTGTGCTGTCCCGCGCCGCCGCGCTCGGCTGGGGGCAACCCAGCCAGGTCCGGGTGGTGATGGGCAGCGCCCCGGACGGTGACAGCGAGCTGGTGGTCGAGGCGATCCGCCGGGCCGCCCGGTACGCCAAGCTGAACGTGCTGACCGGGGTGCTGGGCAAGCGCCTGGTGGTCGTGGTCGGCGGTGACAAGGAGCCGGTGCACGCAGCCCGGGCGCTGATCGGCCAGTTCGCGCCGGGCCCGGTGGTGATCGGCCCGACCGTGTCCGACCTGCTCTCGGCGACCCGCTCCGCGCACGCCGCCGCGGCCGGTCTGCGGGCCTGCGCCGCCTGGCCGGACGCCCCGCGCCCGGTGCTCGCCGACGACCTGCTGCCCGAGCGGGCGCTGGCCGGCGACCCCGCCGCCCGCCACCAGTTGGTGGAGGAGATCTACACACCGCTGGACGAGGCCGGCTCCGCCCTGCTGGAGACGCTGAGCGTCTACCTGGAGCAGGCCTCCTCCCTGGAGGGCGCGGCCCGGATGCTCTTCGTGCACCCCAATACGGTGCGCTACCGGCTACGACGTGTGACCGACGTCACGGGGTACGCCCCCTCCGACGTACGTTCGGCGTTCACTCTGCGGATCGCACTGGCCCTCGGCCGGCTGACCGCCGCCGGAGAACCCGGCCGAGCCGGGGTGTAGGGACCATACAATCCCGGATGGTTTTCTTCGTTACCGTCGCCTACCCGCCCCTGGGCGCCTGGCGAGAGAGGGTTGAACCGTGCTCGTAATCGTCGCCCCTGGACAGGGTGCCCAGTCCCCCGGTTTCCTCAGCTCCTGGCTGGAGCTCGACGGTGTCGCCGACCGCCTGCGCGGCTGGTCGGAGGTCGCCGGGCTCGACCTGGTTCACGCCGGCACCGAGGCGTCCGCCGAGGAGATCAAGGACACCGCCGTCGCCCAGCCGCTGCTGGTCGCGGCCGGTCTGGTGACCGCCCGTGAGCTGTTCCCGGACGAGGCGGACGCCCGCAAGCTGGTCGGCGCCGTCGCCGGCCACAGCGTCGGTGAGATCACCGCCGCGGCCGGCGCCGGGGTGCTCAGCGCCCACGACGCGCTGACCTTCGTCCGCGAGCGCGGCCGGGCCATGGCCGAGGCCGCCGCCGTCACCGAGACCGGCATGACCGCCGTGCTCGGCGGCGACCCGGAGGTCGTCGCGGCGAAGCTGTCCCAGCACGGCCTGACCGCCGCCAACAACAACGGCGGCGGCCAGATCGTCGCGGCCGGCACGCTGGCCCGGCTGGAGGCGCTGAAGGCGGACCCGCCGGCCGGCGCCAAGCTGGTCGCGCTCAAGGTGGCCGGCGCCTTCCACACCGAGCACATGGCCCCCGGCGTGGAGCGGCTGGCCGCGCTGGCCCCGAGCCTGACCGTGGCCGACCCGCAGGTCCGTTACGTCTCCAACAAGGACGGCGCAGTCGTCGACTCCGGCGCCGAGGTGCTGGCGCGTCTGGTGTCGCAGGTCTCCAACCCGGTCCGCTGGGACCTCTGCATGGAGACCCTCGGCCGGCTGGGCGCGACCGCCGTGATCGAACTGTCCCCCGCGGGCACGCTGACCGCGCTGCTCAAGCGCAACCTCAAGGGTGTCGCCACGCTCGCCCTGAAGACCCCCGCCGACCTGGACAAGGCCCGCGAGCTCGTCGCGGAGCACGGCGGTCAGGACCAGGAGGACCAGGCATGACCAAGCCGCAGATCCGTCCCGCCACCGGCGCGCAGTACTCCCGCATCCACGGGGTCGGCGGCTACCGCCCGGTCCGGGTCATCCCCAACTCCGAGGTCCTGGAGTGGATCGACTCCTCGGACGAGTGGATCCGCACCCGCAGCGGGATCGCCGAGCGCCGCTGGGCGGGCCCGGAGGAGAGCGTCGCCGAGATGTCGGTGCAGGCCGCCGGCAAGGCCATCGCGCAGGCCGGCATCGCCCCCGAGCAGATCGGCGGCGTGATCGTCTCGACCGTCTCGCACCTCAAGCAGACCCCGGCCATCGCCACCGAGATCGCCCAGCGGCTCGGCTGCGGCACCGCCCCGGCCTTCGACATCTCGGCCGCCTGCGCCGGCTTCGGCTACGGCCTGGGCCTGGCCGACGGCATGATCCGCGGCGGCAACGCCGACTACGTGCTGGTGATCGGTGTCGAGCGGCTCAGCGACCTGACCGACAAGTCGGACCGTTCGACCGCCTTCATCTTCGGCGACGGCGCCGGCGCCGCGATCGTCGGCCCGTCCGACACGCCGGGCATCGGCAAGCTGATCTGGGGCTCGGACGGCTCGCAGGCCGACGTCATCAGCCAGACCCAGGCCTGGGACACCGCCTTCGCCAAGCCCGATGCCATCAACGGCCCGGGCGAGGAGCAGAAGTGGCCGGCCCTGCGGATGGACGGTCAGCCGGTCTTCCGCTGGGCGGTCTGGGAGATGGCCAAGGTGGCCCAGCAGGCGCTGGACGCCGCCGGGATCACCGCCGACCAGCTCGGCGCCTTCATCCCGCACCAGGCCAACATGCGGATCACCGACGCCATGATCAAGGCGCTCAAGCTGCCGGCGTCGGTGCCGGTCGCCCGTGACATCGCCGAGACCGGCAACACCTCCGCCGCCTCCATCCCGCTGGCGATGGAACGCATGCTGGAGTCCGGCGAGGCCCACAGCGGCGACCTCGCGTTGATCATCGGGTTCGGGGCGGGTCTCGTCTACGCCGCGGCAGTCGTTACGCTCCCCTAGGCGCGTTTCGCCCCATCCATCCACAAGCCCGTGTCCGTCCGACGGTCGGACACGTTCAACACCGAAGAGGAGCAGCCAGTATGGCTACCAAGGACGAGGTCCTGGAAGGTCTCGCCGAGATCGTCAACGAGATCGCCGGCATCCCGGCGGAGGACGTCCAGGAGGACAAGTCCTTCACCGACGACCTGGACGTCGACTCGCTGTCCATGGTCGAGGTCGTCGTGGCCGCCGAGGAGCGCTTCGACGTCAAGATCCCGGACGACGAGGTCAAGAACCTGAAGACCGTCGGCGACGCGGTGAACTACATCCTCACCAACGCCTGAGCGATCGACTCGTTCGAGTCGCCCAGTCCGTCCGGCGTGAGCCACGCCTCGGACGGCTGACCCGTCGGCCCGGCTCCCCGACGAATTCATGACCGCCGTCGAGAACGGCACCGAATTCGGCCTGCGCGCCCGGATGACCGGCGAGGTCATCGAGAC